>JAAVYC010000016.1 GCA_022790905.1 Lachnospiraceae bacterium
GATTCCGAATACCTGTCCTTCTTTTTTAAATTCAATCGCTGGGGAAGCGACCGAATTGGCAAATCCGGTAATTGGAACAAGCGCGCCGGCGCCGCCCCATTTTGCAAAAGTCGGATAGATATTAAATCCGGTTAAAACGATACTGAGCAAAATCAAAAGCATGCTGCACCAGCTTCCGGCAGTTTCTTTATCCAGTCCAAACTTGTTCATTGCCACATTGAGAATTATTTGACCAATGACACAGATGACTCCTCCAACGATAAATGCCTTTACCATACTTATAAAGAGATTACTTTTTGGCGTTACCTGCTCGACATATTCGTTATATTCTTTTTGCTGTACCTGTTTATCTTCTTCTTTCATTGATTTCCTCCTTTTTTACAACGTACTCCAATATCCATTCCAAAAATAGAACAGCGCTCCTGCCATTTTACCAAATGCCATAAATCCGATTACCCACGCCAATCCCATACTCAGTTTAAATCTGCGGAATACAATCGGAAACGTATTGATAATCTCTGCCAATGATACTGCAATACATCCCACAAAGATTCCAGAGCAAAAACCAAAGGGAAGTAATAACCATCTCCCCAAAGGAATAGAGAGATCTGTAAACACCGAGAGAAGGTTTCCAAAAATCCCTCCGAGAAGCACTGTTGTCTCATAGGCAAAAACAGATCTCGCCGTATTGGATTTTCCAACTAACCTCGGAAGCACTCCGATCGCAATCAAAAATGCAAATGTTCCCGCCGATACCGCTAATCCTGAAACCAATCCCGCTAATGCCAACAGAACATGATTAACCCACATCGATACTGTCTCCTCCTCTGCTGCTGTTCTCGATAAATGTCGTATCGATATCTTCCTCGTATTTGCGCATCTCAACTTGAAGCGGCGTTGGATCGTGTGTAATCTTCTTTCTTCCCACATGATTAAAAAAGACAAGAATTCCAAATGCCAGTCCAATCGAATAGAAAATCTCTAATTCCGTAAAACCGCTTGACTTCTGCCCCATAACCTGCGTATAAAATTTTTGAAAGACTTCACTGACCCCGACGTCATTGTTAAATGCCATAATTGTAAATGCAGAACCAAAAAAAATAACAATACATAAAAGTGCCGTTTTTAAATAGGAAATTCCCATTGATGGATTCATCCTCGGAGAAAATTCAATGATAAACGCCGCTTCTCCCATGTTTTGTACGTCCACATTTGGATAATCCTCATGAATCAGTTGAATTACTTTTAATATGGAAAATACCTGGAGCTGATTCTTTTTCTTGCTGTTCCCGGTAAATGTATAGATCTTTTTTTGACGGAGCTTTCTAAGCATTCCCACATCGGTACACTCAATTTTTGCCACATCTCCCAGCGTCACGTTTTTATTGTGTACCAATACATTTTTTTCTGTATTAATATAAATCGTCTGGCTACCCATAATTCTCCTCCATTACCAGTAAGGCTCCGCTTCTATCTACCGACTGTTTTTCCATATGATGATAAAAATAAATACCGACTGCCAACGCGATAATTATCATCGACAACAGACATATTCGGTACGTTTTCTGTTTCACATGACCACCTCATTTTTACATTTATTTTTAGTATGTCATTCTTTTTTCAATTTATTCTCAAAGATTTCCTGCATTTCAGTTTAACTCCTCTCTCTTTTCCACATACTTTTCTTAATACTGTTTTCAATGGGGTCATTGTTATGCAAAAAAATAAAGACATTCTTCATCTGGCCGTTTTTGCCGGAGAAATTTTAATTAAAAATGGTGGGGAAATCTCTCGCGCTGAAAGCACGATGAGACATATTATAGAATCTTATGACATCAAAGATTATCATGTCTATGTTCTCTCCAATGGGATTTTTGCAAATATTGAATCTGAAAATTCCCACTGCTGTCTCATTCGACATGTAGCATTTGGCGGAGTAAATCTAGAGCGCATCGCTGCTGTCAACCAGCTCTCACGTGAGATCTGCAGCCTGCACTACACGCCAAAGACGGCTTTAAAAAAGATGGAGTCCTGTCAGAAATTGCAAAACCACTCTATCTGGGAGAGAAGCTTTGGTTCTGGAAGCGGATGTGCCGCTTTCACACTTCTATTCGGCGGCAATATCCTCGACTGCCTTTTTGCACTCTGTTTCGGGAGTACCATACAGCCTTTTTTATTTTATTGTCAAAAGAAAAAACTCTCTCGTCCTTTTTACAGTATTGCCACGAGCGCTTATATTACACTGTTAACGATATTGGCGCATATACTGTCTATTCCAATTCACGTGGATATGGTCACTATAGGCTGTATCACGCCGCTGCTTCCAGGACTGACACTGACGAACTCTATCCGTGATTTTTTTAACGGAGACTATCTATCCGGTGTGATCCATATGATCGAGGCGCTCTTAACAGCTCTTTGTATTGCAACTGGTGTCGGTTTCATTATAACGCTTTATCACTCTTTGGGAGGAAGTCCACTATGATCTTGATCCAATTATTATTATCCTTTATCGCGGTATTTTCATTTTCTGTTATGTTCTGCGCACCGAGATCTCAATATGTCTTCTGCGGTCTCTGCGGCTGCCTCTCTCAGGGCGTCTACCGTCTTTTAGAAGCTTTTGGAGCAAATGATATGATCTGTATCCTTTTTTCTACGTTCTCTCTGACTATTTTAACAAGAATTTTATCCATTTTAAGAAGGACCCCGGTCACCATCTACCTGGTTCCCGGAGTCCTTCCCTTAGTTCCCGGCGCAAAAATTTATTATACATCCTATTATTTGATGATGAATGAGGCGAAAAATGCCATGTTCATGGGGTTGGATGCTTTTAAAACTGCTGGGGCAATCTCTCTTGGCATTATTTTTGGACTCACAATACCAATGCAGCGCTTTCAGACATATGTTTCTTCTAAAAGCAATGATTGTAGACATAACAAATAGCGTAATTTACTCTATTTTAATTTTCCTTTGATTCTCTGCAGTGCGTTGTCTATGGATTTCGGCTGCTTTTCCATAATCTGGGCAATCTGCTGATAATCCATTCCCTGCAAAGTAAACGCCAAAACCTGTTTTTCCATATCGCTCAACTGCTGATCTATTTTTTTCCGAAAAGCCTCTACGTTCTCCCGATCTATCAGTACATCTTCCGGATTACTGCCGCTCAATGACTGAAGTACCTCCGCAAGCGGCACTTTCTCATCTCCCTCCGACTCCTCATAAAGAGATATATACGTATTAAGAGGCACATGTTTTTTCCGCAGAGAAGCTTCCATTGCCGTGTACATCTGTCTGTTGATACAGAGCTCTGCAAAATGGTAAAATGTCGTTTCCTTTTCCTCCTGATAATCGCGAACAGCTTTAAAAAGTCCGATCATTCCCTCCTGAATCAGATCGTCATTGTCCGCTCCAGTCAAAAAAAGTGCTTTTGCTTTTTTCCGAACCAGATTTTTATATTTTACCATGAGATAATCTACAACTTTTTTATCGCCATCCCGCATCATGCGGATTAAATCTTCATCTGATTTGTTTTCGTACGAATTCATAATTTCTCCCACTTTTATATTTCCATGCAGGTTTTGTGGCATTTTAGATCACTGATTTATTCTTAATTAAAAAAATTACTGTGTTACGACAGACGCTGTCTCACGATCTCAAACCCAAGCACTCCTGCCGCCACAGATGCGTTCAAAGAATCAATTTCTCCTTTCATCGGGATAGACGCGATAAAATCACAATTTTCTTTTACCAGTTTAGAAAGCCCCTCTCCTTCCTTTCCGATTACCATAGCAATCGGACCTTTTAAATCCAACTGATACATGGTCTTTCCATCCATATCTGCCCCGACAAACCAGATTCCCTGTTCCTTTAGTTCCTTGATTGTCTGCGTCAGATTTGTGACTTTCGCTACCGGAGTGTAATTTAAAGCCCCCGCCGATGTCTTTGCCACGGTTGAGGTCAGGCCTACTGCCCGTCTTTTGGGAATGATTACGCCATGGGCTCCGGCTATATTTGCCGTGCGGATAATCGCCCCTAGATTATGCGGATCCTCAATACCGTCGAGCAAAATCAGGAATGGCTGCTCTCCTTTTTTTCTCGCATTTTCCAGAATATCCTCGACCTCGGCGTAAGCATAAGCCGCCGCCATGGCGATGACTCCCTGATGCTTTTTTGTCTCTGATAATTGATCGAGGCGTTCTTTTTTGACATATTGGACGATCGTATTTTGCTTTTTTGCCTCTTTTGCGATCGTATTTACCGGCCCATCCTTACAGCCATCTAAAATAAAGAGCTTGTCTATCGTCTTTCCGGAACGCAATGCTTCTAATACAGCATTGCGCCCTTCAATTTTCAATTCTTCCATCTGATAATCATCCATTTTCTTCTCCCAATGCAATCTTTAC
>JAAVYC010000236.1 GCA_022790905.1 Lachnospiraceae bacterium
AAAGAGTCCCGTTCTGATATGCTTTCGCGTCTTTTGCTTTAGCGCAAATACCCACTTTTTCCCAAAATAGTTTCCAAAAAGAATATAACTATACTGCAAAATTTCTATCAGCGTATACCAATTTCGTTCCCGCAATCCCACATGGAAAGCCGCAAAAAAGGCACCTGTGATTGTCAGATAAAGTACCATAAACACAACCCATGCCTTCACAAATTCTTTCACTGAAAAACCAAGATCCGTGTCCTTCAACTGCATAGAACGAATTGCCATAGTAAGTCCCGGCTGGTTCCTGACAATCATCTTGACTTTCCTGAATTTTAATGGATGTTGAATCGAAATCAGATTATCTCCCTCTGATATAACGCTTGTCTGCTCCCAAAGATTTGTCCCCATCTTATCATAAAAAGAAAAGGTAATCTCCGCTGATTCCCGATTCAGAGCGGCTACATTTAAACCAATATAAGTCCAGGACCTATACATTTTAATCTCTGGCAATGTCTTTTTTGCATTTTCATTGCTCATAAAATATGCGGCAAATTCCGGATCGTAATTCCATGTTGTAGTGGACTTTGTAAAAGTCTCTGGAGCAAACTCATACACTTCACCCTGATCAAAAAAGTTTTTCACATTGGAGCTTCCACTGATTCTCATCATGCCGATTGCAATGCTAAGCAATGCTCCAAACATCAGCCAAATATACACTTTTATAAGTTTCTTTTTGCGTTGTCCCATTTTCTTTTTTGTCCATTCTCCTACACAAGCATAATCATGCCGAGAACCACAACATTTTGTTCCGCACATAGCGTCAACTGCTTTTCTAGTGTCTCATATTGTGTCTCTTCTGTCTTTTCGACAATCACTATATTTTCCATCTCAGACATATGCTCAAATGCACTGGCATTACGAATGATATTTTCTTCAAACATCGCCTGGACTCCCGCCTTTTCCAATCCTTCTATAAAGAAATAAATTTCCTTTTTATCCTCATCTGGCAGATGCAGCGCAGAAGTAAAAAATACTTTCTGTATATTTTCCTTTTTACAGGTTACCGAGAGATTTGTCAGAATTAAATCCCGTTCTTCCTCTAACGACCAAATCGCCTTTTTCTGCTTTTTCTCAAGCCAGTAATCTATACCAGATAAACTCCGATTCTTTCCCTGCACTTTTATGTTTAGATTTCCAAAAATACGAAGTCCATACAGTCCCTGTACTTCTTCTGCACTCTTGATACTTTTATTCAGGACATAACACATGATAATCCAAAGAGCGCTCAAAAAAATTCCCGCCATAAATCCTAATAAAAGGTACTTTTTACTAACTGTCGCTTTCGTGCTTTTAGTCTCCAGATCGCTTTCGGATTCCTCTGTATCACCCATCAAAATCCGTTTCTGTATATCGGTAAAATCTGTAATCAACGCATCCAAATCCGTTTCTAATTTCAAAATAGCGGCATTCAGCATATCTTGCTGCTCCGCAAGAACCCTATTGACAAATCTACCTTCATGCTTATCAACTAGCGTCAATTCATGCTCACCTATTTTCTCAGATAAAACGGCCTGATATTCTATAATCGCTGCCTCAAGAGCCTCGGAAATCTCATCTATTATTTTTTCATTTTCTCCTGTCACATAGACGGAAAACGTATTCTCCTGAATCTGCTTTTCGAGACCTTTGATACTGTCAATATCCTTCGATGCAATTAGTTCTCCCAGATACTCATCCTCTTTTTCCCATTTTATTTGCTCTTTCATACCCTCTAAAAATCCCTGATCATCCACATAAGAAGTATAACCTTTGAGAAGATCGTTTGTATAATCTTCTTCATTCTCCTTGTCAAAACTCCATGTATGCCCCGTATCTACATAATATTGCAGTACTTTTCTATTCTGATGGTAGGCATCCAGATTCATTAGAACAGAATCTTCACGATAAGTTTCCTTGTCATCCAACTCCTGTACCATCACTTCTGCCTGTCTCAATTTCTTTTTTTCTTCTTGTGTCAGCCCTTTTTCCAGCTCTTTCGCCGAAACTTCGGTATTCTGTTGTGTTTGTTTCACGCCTTGTCTGCTTCTAAAATAAGAATATCCGCCCAGTAATAACATTCCTACAACAGCGCTTAGTAAAATTAATCTCCAACCATACAGGAGTTTCCAAAATAGTCTCTCCAGATTAATTTCTCTTTCCTCCGCACTATTCCAATGATTCATATCTTTCGTCATTTTTCCCCCTCATTTCTTTGGTGTATAAGTCGGTGCCAACTCTTTCATATATTCTCGAATATCATCCGGTTCATCTTCCACATATTTTTTCAAATTTTCCAACTGAAGCAAAAAATGTTCTTCATCCATTTCGATTGGCTTTCCGATATGGATCAATCGATTTTCTGTCTCCTGCATCCCTTCTTCTTTCATAAGCATTTCCTCGAAAAGTTTTTCTCCCGGTCTCAATCCAGTAAAAACAATTTTGATATCTTCATCTGGCTTATGTCCTGATAAAAGGATCAGATTCTTTGCCAGATCTAAAATTTTTATTGGCTCTCCCATATCCAGTACAAAGATCTCTCCGCCCTTTGCATAAGCACCTGCCTGAAGTACCAGAGATACCGCTTCAGGAATAGTCATAAAATAACGAATGATATCGGGATGTGTGACCGTAACAGGTCCCCCTTCTTCAATCTGTCTTTTAAACAATGGAATTACACTTCCATTGCTTCCCAGAACATTTCCAAATCGCACTGCCACAAACTCTGTCTTAGAATGTTTGTCATAAGTCTGTATAATCATTTCACACACACGCTTGGAGGCCCCCATAATGTTTGTAGGATTGACCGCTTTGTCTGTCGAAATCATCACAAACTTTTTCACATTCCATTTATCTGCCGCCTGTACCACTTTCCAGGTTCCTAACACATTATTTTTTACCGCTTCGTTTGGACTGTACTCCATTAATGGGACATGTTTATGCGCTGCTGCATGGTAGACAATATCTGGTCTGTATTCTTCAAAAATCAGATCCATCCGTTTTGTATTGCGGACAGAGGCAATCAATACTACTAAGTTTAATCCCGGATATTTCATTTTCAATTCATTTTGAATATCATAGGCAGAATTTTCATAGATATCTACAATCACCAATTGTCTGGGATGATGAGAGGCAATTTGTCGACAAAGCTCACTTCCAATCGATCCTCCACCTCCAGTCACCAATATCACTTTATTGGAGACATAGTCCATAATAGAATTCAAATCTACTTTAATCGGTTCCCGACCCAGCAAATCATTCACCTCTACTTTTTTCAATTTACTGAGACTGACTTCCCCGTTTACCAGCTGATACATACCCGGCAAACGTTTTAACTCACATCCGGTATCCTTACAGATATCCAGGATCTCTTTAATTTCTTTTTGAGATACCGACGGCATTGCAATCATAATCTCATCTACTGCGAACTCCCTTACTGCTTCTGGAATATCGTAGCGATTTCCGACGACACGGATTCCCGAAATAAAATTACCGACTTTCGTGTAAGAATCATCGATCACACAAACTACTTTTTTATCAATATGACTGCTGTGGGAAATTTCACGGATCAGCGCAGCTCCTGCATTTCCTGCCCCAACAATCATTACATTTGTTTTAATTCCCATCTCTATACGCTTATTTGTCAGACTACGGAGTGCCCGATAGGCAAAACGACTCATAAATTCCAAAATAAATAAGATCCCACCAAAAAGCAAATAATAGCTTTTTGGCATACTATCATTATCCGGCGGAACGTATACAACAATAATCAATTGCGCAACCGATGCCAAAATACATGCTGCTGCAATATTGACCATTTCGCTTGCCCCTGCATACATCCACAAACTGGAATACATATGACTAAAGCCAAAAATAACAAGAACCACAACAATGATAATTGGCAAATAATGATGAATTACTGACAAATAAGTCCGCATACTCGTACTAATCTCAAGCTCAAATCTAATAAGCAACGCAAATAAGACCGCCAAATAAATTGCAGTAACATCATATATTAATAATAATCCTTTTCTTATAAGTACTTCTTTACTTCCTAAATTTTTTCCCATTATCACACTCTCTATATCTTCTTCCAATACTGTCTACGTTATTATCTCTTTCTCTTGTTTATCCACATCCAGCATGCAAAACAACATCAAAAAATATGCAAAAAACCACAATCCTAAAACCCATGGTCGTTCTGCTGTGTCATTCATAGATAGTATCAAAAACCCTAAAAAAACTGTCAATGGAAGTGCAGAATAATTTTTATATTTTTTCATGCAATTGATAGCCCTTTGCGAAGCTAACAACCATAAAGCTATATAACAGGGTAACGCAACAACGCCATACCTGTACGCTATTTCTAAAAACAAGTTATGCGCTACCTGCCTTTTATCGCCTACTTTTACATTGCCGCTATGCCCAACTAAATTCATATTCTTTAAATACTTTTTCCATATAACAATTCGTCCGGAAGAAAACTCATCAAGATTTCTAAACTTCCTAAATACTCTTAGTTCCGATTGCGCTGCATATACAACATTCTTTCCATTCCAATCTGTTGATTCTTTTACTAGATTTTCTTCTGTTTGGTATTCTATTTCTGTACCGCAAACTCCTGGTAACACCGTCAATATTTTTTCCATAACCATCCATGAGGGTAAGATACAAATTCCTATTAGCAAAAAGAATATGACAGTCTGCTTTACTTTTTTTCTTTTTATTACCAAATAATAAACTGCTATCAAAACCAAAATTCCCATAGCTAATATAGGGCCTCTCGCCTGCGCTTTCCATAGAAAAAATAACGTAACGCCCAATTCCATTGCAAAAAATATACTTTTTTTCCAATTCCATTTTCTAGAAAGCATATTTATCATAACAGAAATCTCACACGCAATCACCAAAACCAAATGACTTGCAAATACATTCGGCGCAAAAAACGGTCCATTATACCGATATCCGCTTTTGATCGGCCTGCAAAAAATGCAATACAATATCATCAGAAAAAATGTAATCCGGACCGCACAAATAATATCAGAAAACAACAACTCCGGTTCTTTCATTCTCGACCATGCATATAGCATCAATCCCATAAATAGCAAAAAAACGTATCCTGTAAAACAATACATCTTACTTACTATGAAATCAGAAATACAAAACCAAATCATGAGAAAAAACCAACATTGAAAAATCTCCTGATCCCATTTTCTCAAATTTGTTTCCTTTTCTACAGATTCCACGGAAAATAGAAAAATTATAAAGATACATATTCCCATAATGATGGAAGTTTGCTTATACCAGGAAACATATTTCCCGATATTCCACATAAATACCATATATAACAGTACAAAGCTAAAACATGCAATCCGCCCAATTCTTCTTGTACGTTCCTTAAAGCAACACATTGGACGAACTTTTTCATAAATAAATACCAAAATGTTCTGATAGCCGATACTTATTGCCCCTATCTTCTCATACATTTTTTTACGGTATTTTTTGTTCACAAACAACATAATTATATAACAACTTACAGCTATTATGGCTGCATAAAAACAAAATTCCACAAAATTCGTACGATGTTCCCGCTCCTTAAATTGCACAGATTTCAACAGAAATTCAGCACCTTTTTGATCCCAAATCAAAATTTTAAGATTTTGAAAAATCATGCCATCCGTTTTAATGTAATTATGTCCCTCTTTTATTCGCTCTACTTTACTGAAAGTACTTTTTCCGCTTTCATCACAGCCAACCAGAATCCATTCCAACTGAGGAACATTTAAAGAATCCACATAGATATCTATTTCTGCCCAACTACCGGAAGAACCCGGCAGAATTTTTATTGCATAATCCGTTAATAGCGTAAAATGGTTATCGTCATCATTTTCATAACCCACCCCCATGCTTTCCATCGTCAACATGCTTCCATAAACATCTGTCACTTCTCCCACATCATAAAAACATTTGAGATTAAACGATTTACTCACTAACATAGCTGCAATAGATAAGCCAATAATGATACTTGTAATAACACGAGTGAATATTCTTATTTTATTAATTTCCTCTCCCTCTTTTAAAACATTTTGCATAATTCATTCACCAATTATAAATTTCAATTTTGATTTTCTCAACAAGCAAGTCATTCCTATTGCAATCCCACCGAGTATTACCACATTAAAAAGAACCATTATATAAGCATTTATATCTGGCATATATCGAGCAGCAACCCATACCATCGGAGAATGAAGCAAATAAATCCCATAACTATTCTTGCTTACAAATTTAAAAAATTTATTTGTTTTTTGAGGTATAATCGAATAAATCCCCAAAACACCAAACAATGCTGCAGCATAATAGACATAATTACTTCTCCACCCAAAATATATACACATACAAAACGAGCATACCATAATATACCATAGAGAACGTACATAATAATTTTTATCCGACTTTTTAAAATTATATAACTCATATTTATGAATCAGAAATCCCAAATCAAACCAAAACAAATACATAAAAATTCTTTGAATTACTTTATTGATTTCAGTAAATTTTTCCTTTGCGATTATAGAGACAAAAAATAAAGCAATCAACACTCCAATATCAAATGATTTATCACCTATTTGCTTTCCAATTATTTTATGCAAAATATACATTATGGTAAAGATGACAAAAAGACACGGCAAATACCACAAATGAGCCGAATCCTCCATGAACAATATTTTATTTACAATATTATATTGAAAAGAATTTCCAAAACTTCTGACTCCCGCTACCATCCGGGTAGGTACAACCCAAAAACACCCGATTAAAACATAAGGTACCATAATTCTAAAAACCTTATTACTTAAAAATTTCTTCAAACCTATCGTTTTTCTCAAAGAATAATAGAAAACAAAACCGGAGACAGACATAAATAATGGCATTTCCAATACATTTATAGTATCTTTTATCTCTTTTACAGCCCAAATTGTATACCGTGTATCTATAAAATGAAATTTTCCTGAATACATGATAATACTATGACCAAGCACAACCAAAAAAATAGCTAAACATCTAATATTCTCAATCTTCATATTTTTTTCGTGCATAATCTTATTCCTTCTTTTCATTCTGGATCGCATACGACTGATAAATTTTATGTCTCGGCTTTTGCTCTTTCTCAGGCGGCAATTCCACGTAATCTAATCCATACAAACGTTCCAGATACGATTCAATTTTTCCCGGAAATAAAAACTTTTCTCCCTCAAAATATACACTCTTTAGAGGAATTAAATAATCTCTAGGCATAATT
The DNA here is from genome assembly GCA_022790905.1 of Lachnospiraceae bacterium. Classification (GTDB taxonomy): domain Bacteria; phylum Bacillota; class Clostridia; order Lachnospirales; family Lachnospiraceae; genus Maccoyibacter. The sequence goes on from JAAVYC010000236.1 coordinate 7,319, forward strand.
TCCTGCCTGTACCCTGCCACACCAAACAGACTACAGATATCAGAACTTTTTCTCCAATCCCACAAAGTTATGATTTTTTTACTAATCCAAAGATAAAAAGTAAATAATTTATTGGGCGTACATTTTAAAATCACTTTGGAGACTAACCTCGCCGCCTTACCCTTATTTTTTACTGGATTCCGATATATTGACAAGTAATAAATCAGCGAACATAAATACTGAATGTTCCTTAATACACGGCCTCTTGGCACCCCATCAATAGGATGTATATCAATTTTAGCAGTATTTTCATATCCATTCTGAGCATGCAAAGTATCGTATAAATATGCAATTGGAGCATCTGGTATGATGTGTTGTTCAACCGGAGAATACAAAAACTCCCCTAATTTATTATTTTTATTTCGCATAAGATGTTCCATTTTCTCAAAATCGGATCTCATCATCGCTACATCTATATCATCGTCCCAAGGTATAAATCCCCCATGACGATAAGCTCCTAATGCGCTTCCTCCCACAAGAAAAACCTTTATTCCATTTTCTTTCGCAAATTCCGAAAATACGGCCAACATTTCCAATAGCCTTCTTTGCAGTTCCTCTAAGCCCTCATATATCGCTTTATCTCCCATAAACAGATATCTCCGTCCATCTTATTCCATATTGTTTTCAACAATATATTGTATTTTATCTACTAACTGTTGACATGCCGTCCCGTTTTCTACACAGC
>JAAVYC010000237.1 GCA_022790905.1 Lachnospiraceae bacterium
AGTTTTCTGACTTTTTTTCAAAAACAAAACTTATTACAAAATATTTTTCTATCTCTCAAGAACAAAAGTTTGTTTTTATATAAAAAAGCATGCCAAATGACATGCTCTTTCTCTTCCACTTGCTCTAAATCTTTTCTTGTCCATAGCGATTGTAATTCGTCCCGTAAATCGTCTGTCCGCGATTCAGTGCAAGAAGCTGATTTTCCGCATCCTTTTGCACTTTTTTCACCACCTCAGATGCCTCATCTAAAAATTCATACCAGGATTTTAATTCTGCATCGGCCAATTTCGCTGAATCAACTGAAAGCATACCATTTTTATCCTGTTCAATTCCCATCTTTTGGAACTCTTCTTGATATTTCAGTACTTTTTCCTGCATCTCCTTGGCATAGCGATCCATGGTATTCGTGTCCAAACGATCCATCTGTCCCAAAAGACTATTGTACAGATCAATAAATTGAGAGACCCCTTTCGCTGCTTCTTTTTGATCCCCTTTATTTTTCTTCAGTTCTTCAGCCTTTTCACAGAGCTTTTTTGACATTTCTTTCACGGTATTATAGGCATTCTTTTTTAAAACCTTATTATAAGAATTCAAAGTATTTTCTATATTAGACATCGCCTCATTGTTCAGCGTATCCGATAGAGAAGAAGCCGTTCCTTTATAATGTTTTGCATAGGATCTGGTTTCCCTCTTTGCCTGCCGCACATTGCGGTCCATAGTCAGAGACATATCTCTTCTGTTTTCAATCTTCATCATATTCCTCCTTTATATCTTCGCCAAAACTTTATATAAGCTGTCACAAAATCCTGATATTTTGTTTTTGCCATGAGAATCTCTTCCCTATTTTTTAAAATAACCCCTCCGACATGGTAACTTTTTACCGCGCGCAGATTCACGAGATATCCCCTGTGTATCCGAAAAAACTGACTTCCCAACTCCTCTTCTAATTCTTTCATTCTGGCATAATATTCGATCTGGCGCTCTTCCATGTGAAGAATCACTTTTCTTCCATCATTTTCTGCATATAAAATATCGTCTTTTGCAATGTTACAGCAGGTTCCATTTTTACGTATAATCAAAGGCTCTTCACTCTTTCTTCCGAGACATTTGCCCTCTGCTTTTCTCAACACTTCTTTTAACTTTCTTTCATTCACTGGTTTTAGCAGATAATGAAAGGCCTCTACATCAAAAGCTTCAAATACGGGCTCTCTCAAAGATGTGATAAATATAATCAGTGCATCGGAATGCTTTCGGATTCTCTTTGCTGTCTCAATCCCGTTGAACTCTCCTATTCCTATATTCAAAAGAAAAATCTGAAACTCTTCATTGCTTTTTAAAAGTTCTCTCCTTGAAGAAAATATTTTTACGTGACTAGAAATCGTCTCTTCCGTTAACTTTTTCAAATAAATACTCGTTTGTTCCTCATCGTCACAGACTGCTATTCGTAACATATCTCCTCCTGTTGTCTTTTTATAGACTGACCCCGTATGGAGTTTTTTTGTCACAGAGGAGATCCATAGGGACTTCCTTTATAACAAAAAATATGGCCAATCTATACTCAAATTATATATCGACCATATAGTGAAAAAATTATGTTTTTTGTAATGAAAAGTCCCATTTCTGTCATAGAGATTATACCTCTACCGATTCCCTGTCACTCTCCTTTTTCAAAGCAATCTGTCTCGTGCAAACGTGATCTAGCAGTTGCCTGCTATGACTGACAATTACCATTCCAATCTGTCTTTTTTCCGTCTCCTCTGTTAAAAATTTCCATATCTGTCCCTGTGCAATGAGATCTAACATCGCACTGATCTCATCCGCAAGCAGGTACTTTGTGCCTTCTCCCAATGCTCTTGCAATGCAAAATCTCTGCAACTCTCCGCCCGAGAGTTCCTGCGGATAGCGGTTTTTCCAGTCTTCTACAATCCCAAGCCTCTCAAGCACCCCGTTCCCGATCTTCCCTCCCTCTTTTAAGACTTCTCTCATCTTTCTCTTGGGATTGACCGCACACTCTGGATGCTGAAAAATCATCTGTACGGGACAGTATCCTTGCTCTTTGAGCGGTCTTCCCTCCACTAGTACTTTTCCTTTTAAGGGCTTTTCATAACCCCCAAGAATTTTTAACAACGTCGTCTTCCCAAAACCGCTCGGCGCAAAGATTCCAAGACGCTCTCCCGGCTTTATGGCAAGACTGATATTTTGCAAAATCAATTTCCCTTTTCCATAAGAAAAACTGATATTTCTAGCCTCCAACATGTCTGTGAGCCTCCCTTTTTTCATGATGATTAGAAGAGATGTCTTCTTTACATCTTATACAGCGAACCGTTCCACATCTCACAACCCTCTCCGGAATCTCCGTCTCACACTCTGGGCCAAACTTCGGGCACCTCGGTCCAAATACACAACCTTTTGGCCACTGCCCTGCATAGGGTTGATGTCCTTCCATCACCTCAAAGCCATGCTTTGGCATGGCCCGCCAAAGGGCTTTTGTATAGGGATGACGAAGCCTCTCTTCCGAGGAAAAATCTTCTACTAGCGCCTCCTCCACTGTGGTTCCCGCATAAAAGACAGCAATCCTGTCAGCTACCTCTAAGGCCAGTTCAATATCGTGCGTAATCAAAAGAACCCCATTTCCCCTATCTGCAAATCTCCGAAAATCTTCCATCGCTTTTTTTGCCGTCTCCAGATCCATGCCCGGCGTCGGTTCATCGGCAATCAAAAGGCGCGGATATTCCATCAATGCCGCCGAGAGCAAAATCTTTCGAATCATTCCGCCAGAACACTCAAACGGATATCGCACTTCGGTCTGATTTCCAAGACCATATTTTTGAAAGAGCTCTCTTTGCCGATCTTTTGCCTCTTTTGATTTCCTTCCATTTCTCACCTGACTCCCCACTTTTATCAGCGGATCTAGATAATTGACACTCTGAGGCACAAAAGCAATCTCTTTTCCGCGCACTTTTTTCTTGCGCTTTTCATCTAAGATTTTTTCGAGAAAAAAAAATTCCCCCTCCTGGTGTGCATTGGATGGAAGCAAGCCCAAAATCGCGTGAGCAAGCAGGCTCTTTCCAGAACCACTCGCTCCCACCACGGCAACAATTTCTCCCTCGTGAACCGATACATTCAGATTTGAAATGACCGGAAGGTTTCTCTGCCTCGTCCCGCTTTTATATTGTTGAAACGATATGGAAAGATGATTGATTTCTAAAATATGAAATTTATTCAGACAACTCATAACATTTCCTCTATTCCTGCGCACTCGACGGATCTAAGATCTTTCGCAAAGCATTTCCTGCCACATCAAAAAGTGCCACGACTAAAACAAGCATTGCCCCCGGAAATACAGCAGGCCACCACTTCCCTGTAATTAAATGTTTCATACTTTCCGATAAAATAATCCCAATCGCCGGCTGCTCTGTGGATAGACCAAACCCTAAAAAAGTAATACCTGCCTCGTGTAAAATGGCATGCGGAAACATTAAGATCAATCCAATTAAAAACTGCGGAAAGATATGAGGCGTCATATGAAAAAGCGCTGCCTCTAATTTACTGTGCCCTAACTTTTGCGAGATCTGTACATAAGTACTGTTTTTTAACTGTAAGACTTCCGCACGAATCACTCTCGCAAGTGACGGCCAATGCGTAAAAGCAACGCCCAAAACAACGCCTTTTAATCCCTTCCCAAGCGCATAGGAGATCAATAATAACAGTAACATATGCGGTATCCCAAGAATCATATCAATGAGAAAAGAAATGACTGCGTCCACTTTTTCACCAAACAACGCCGCACTCACTCCCAACACAAAAGCAATGACAGCTCCCACTGCTGCCGCCAAACATCCAATCCGAATACTCATGGACAACCCCGCAAGTGTGCGAACCAACATGTCTCTTCCAAGCCAATCTGTCCCAAAGAAAAACGAGACGCAAGGCGCCATATTTTTCCTCGAAAAATCCGTCACCCTCGCAACATCGCGACAGCAAAAACCACTTATGACAATCACCGTGAAAAACAGAGCGAGGCTCCCCAAAAAAAGCATTGTTTTCTTTCGCCGGTTCATCGCCTCTCCCCCTCTCTCATTCGAGGATCTATGAAACCATAGAGAATATTTGCAATGGAATTTCCGAGAAAAACTATGGCTGCCGTCACTATTGTAATCCCCATCAAAAGCGGCACATCACTGCCCATTCCCGCTGTTACCGCTGCCTGTCCTAACCCGGGATAGGAAAAAACCTGTTCCACTAAAACGGATCCTCCGATGATCTCACTGATGGCTGCAAACTGCAAAGTCATCGCAGGAAGTAAGATATTGCGAAATCCATGACGAACGACAATTGTTCTCATACGCTCTCCCCTTGCTTTTGCAAAAAGCACATAGTCACTCTCTAAAACGTCGATCATTTTCTCTCTCGTATGTAATGTAATATTAGAAATTCCTGTAATCCCTAACGTGACCGCCGGAAGAATGGCATGTCTTAGCCGCTCTAAGACTGTCACCCCCGTTGCCTCCACTCCAATTGGCACACTAAAGCCGATTGGCAACACCTTTAACCAAACTGCAAATACTAACAAAAATAAAAGGGCAAGCCAAAATGCCGGTGTGGAAGCGATCAACACCGAATAACCCCTGATGATTCTATCGATCCAAGTCCCACGAAAAATCCCCGCCAAAATACCGAGAAAAAATCCGAAAATTCCAGAAAGTAACCACGCGATCAAAAGCAGCAAAAAAGAATTGGATAATTTGACCGCGATCACATGTGACACAGGTTGGCGATATAGGAGTGAAACTCCCATATCGCCTCTTAAAAAATCTCTTGCCCAATTCAAATAGCGCTGCACCGGAGGCTCTTTCATCCCCCAATAAGTTTCCAATTTTTCGATCTGCTCTGCACTCATGGAACCGAGCAGTGTCTGCCCTACATTTTCCTGTAAAGGGTTTAACGGCGAACGATTTACCAGCACAAAAGTCACGATACTGACTGCTGTTAACAGCAAAAACATTCTGATCAAATTTTTCCCAATCCATTTTACTGTCCGTAACTTCAATTTTTTATTCACTCCATTCCCACTGGTCGACGTTATTCACAAGAGACCATCCGTGACCATGCGGATGAATCTTTTGCTCTGCCACTTTTAATTCATCCCTCACATAATAGAGATGGTCCACATTACAAAACCATACCCATGGAATATCGCCGTCCTGCGTGATTCCAGTCGTTCCGTCCCACTGTGCCTTCTTCCAGAGATCGTATGAAGTCTCCAAATCTTTTGCCTGAAGTGCCTCATCCATATAGCTGTCCACCGTTTCATTGGCGTAAGGAGAATATACTGCCGTATCCTTGTTCGATCCAGTATGGTAAATATTATATAGCTCCATCGGGGTATGTGCTCCCCAGCCCCACACCAGAGGTTGCGACAGCGCTTTGTCATAGGCGACATCCCATCCGGCTCCTTCCGTTGTTACAGCGATACCAAGCTTTCTACATTGATTCGCAAACTCCTCTGCCAGCGCCTGGCGCACCGAGTCTTGCGGATGATACATCACTGCGAATTCCGCCTTTTTTCCATCTTTTTTGCGAATCCCGTCACTTCCCTCTTTCCAACCAGCTTCCTCCAAAATCTTCTTTGCCCCCGCCAAGTCATAAGCCACTTCTGCTTTTTCGTTATACCACGGCATTTTATCGCAGACAGAGTATGTCGGTGTTCCATAACCGTTCAGGACATGTTGTATCATCTTATCACGGTCGATTCCGATATTGATCGCACGGCGCATCGCAAGGTCACTGGTTACGGAATTTCCCTCATGTTCTTTTGTTGGCCCCGTTACCGGAAGATTGATCCCGCGATTGTCCACACTGGCCACCCTCAAAAGATGATAGCCGCCCACTTCTTCCTCCGCAAGAGAAGCCGCCGTATGTGCTACATCCACCTCACCGGAAAGTGCAGCCGCGAACGCCGCATCTTCTTCCATAAAAAGCACCGTCAGTCTTTTTATTTTCGCTTTCTCTCCGTAATAGTCCGGATTTGCCTCAAAAATAATCTGCTGTCCCCGATCCCACTGTTTCAACACATATCGTCCTGAACCGATCGGATTTTGCGCATAGTTTCGATCATAGGCATGTTCCGGTATAATTCCGACAATCGCCATGGTATATGGCCAGATCGAAAATGGTCTGTTCATATGAAATTCTACTGTCATATCATCTATGGCAACTGCTTGATCTAACATCGTAAAATCATTTACTGTACTGTTTTTCGCGCAATGATTATAGGTAAACGCCACATCATCCGCCGTCAGCCTCTCCCCGTCTGTGAATTTCACATCATCGCGAAGTTTCACCGTCCAGATCAAGCCATCTTCGCTGACGGAATAATCAGTCGCCAAATCTTTATCAATTTTTAAATCCTTCGTCGTGACAAGCAGCGTACTCTGAATCAACGGTTCATGTACATGTTCTCCTGCGCCCCAGCCATATGCGGGATCAAATCCAGCTTCTGGTTCTGAGCTAGTTGGCATCGTTAC
>JAAVYC010000238.1 GCA_022790905.1 Lachnospiraceae bacterium
CCTTAATGGAGAGTGTCATAGTTCCAATGGAAGTTCATTTCTCATATAATTCAAAAGAAGCATATCCGTTTTCATCGTAAGAAAGATCTGCGGCATAGAAATCATAATCAGAACGGAAACCATAGGTGATAACTTTTGCAGATAATCCCTGTGTGATCTCTTCGTGACGTTCGATGTCTCCGTGCAAAATGATGACGCCGTCATCCGCTGTATTGCCGGCAAACTGATGAAAAGAACGGCGAATATCATCAATGTCTTTGAAAAAATCCATATGATCTTCTTCTATATTTAAAATCAAACTATATTTTGGATGAAAATGGAAAAAGCTATTTGTGTATTCGCATGCTTCTGTGACAAACAGATCGGATTTTCCGACGCGGATATTGCCGCCAATCGCATCTAGCATTCCCCCGACAGATATGGTAGGGTCCATATTGGCGGCGAGAAGAATTTGGGATACCATGGAGGTGGTGGTAGTCTTTCCATGTGTTCCGGCGATTGCAATAGAATTCTGATAGTTATCCATGATCTGACCGAGTAATTCGGCTCTTGTCAAGGTAGGAAGAGCCATTTTTTTAGCAGCGGCAAGTTCTGGATTGTCGTCGTGTATTGCCGCGGTGTAGACTACGAGTTCTGTTCCCGGTTCAATGTTAGAGGCACGCTGACCATAGAATATTTTTGCTCCTTTGTGCTCTAATAGCTCTGTCAGAGGAGATTTTTGGGAATCAGAGCCGGATACTGTAAAATGTTCCTCTAATAATATCTCGGCAAGGCCGCTCATACTGATTCCACCGATACCGATAAAGTGAATATGAATTGGTGTTTGAAAATTAATCTGATACATTTTTTACCTGTCCATTCTAACTAAAAAATTTTATGCATATTTTGTTTAATATATTATAACCCTATCTTTAAAAATTGCAAACGGATTTCCTCAGCTCTCGAAAATATTAGAAGGAAACCTGTTTCTGTAAAAATAAACAAAAAATCTAAAAATAATAAAGGAATATTGTGAAAGTTGTTGAAATTATAATAGGGAATATGGTATAATTAACAAAATAATTGCACAGCAATATAAAGAGGTGATAGATTTGACTAATAAAGAAATGATTGCGATGCTCTTAGCAGGGGGTCAGGGAAGCAGACTGGGAGTTTTAACTTCAAAAGTGGCCAAGCCGGCCGTTACGTTTGGGGGAAAATACCGCATCATAGATTTCCCGTTGAGCAACTGCATTAATTCTGGGATTGACACGGTCGGTGTCCTGACACAATATCAGCCATTGCGCTTGAATGCACATATTGGAATCGGTATCCCGTGGGACTTAGACCGCAACAATGGAGGCGTTACGGTTCTTCCACCATATGAAAAAAGCAATAACAGTGAGTGGTATACGGGAACGGCGAATGCCATCTACCAGAATATGAATTATATTGATACGTATAATCCGGAATATGTATTGATTTTATCAGGAGATCATATTTATAAAATGGACTATGAAGTCATGCTTGATTTCCACAAAGAGAATAACGCGGATGTAACAATAGCGGCGATGCCAGTTCCCCTTGAAGAGGCAAGTCGTTTTGGAATTGTAATCACAGATGAAGAGAAGCGAATTACAGAGTTTGAAGAAAAGCCGGAAAAACTGAGAAGTAATTTGGCGTCCATGGGAATTTATATTTTTACATGGAAAGTGTTAAGAGAGGCCTTGGTCTCAATGAAGGACCAGAGCAACTGTGATTTTGGAAAGCATATTATCCCATATTGTCATGAAAAAAAACAGAGATTGTTTGCCTATGAGTATAATGGCTATTGGAAAGATGTGGGAACGCTTGGATCTTATTGGGAAGCAAATATGGAGCTGATCGATTTGATCCCGGAATTCAATCTCTATGAGAAGTATTGGAGAATTTATACAAAGAGTGAGGTGATAGAGCCTCAGTATTTATCTGCAGATGCAGTGGTGGAAAAGAGTATCATCAGTGAGGGAAGTGAGATCTGCGGAGAAGTACACAGTTCTGTCATAGGTGCCGGTGTCAAAATAGGAAAAGGCAGTGTAGTGCGTGATTCTATTATTATGGAGAATACGGTGATCGGTGATAATGTTACGATCAATAAATCCATTGTGGCAGAGAATACAGAGATTCAAAGTGGAGCTGTTCTCGGAATTGGAGAGGAAGCAGCGAGCAAATTGAACGATAGTATCTATGCATTCGGTCTCGTCACAGTGGGAGAAAATTCAAGGATACCGGAGGGGGTTAAAATAGGAAAAAATACGGTGATCTCCGGTATTACGGAGAGATCTGATTACCCAAATGGAGAATTGGATGCGGGGGAATACATCATTAAGGCAGGTGACGTACAATGAAAGCATTAGGATTGATTTTAGCGGGTGGCAATAATAATCGAATGAGAGAGCTTTCCAACAAGCGGGCAATCGCGGCAATGCCGGTAGGAGGCAGCTTCCGCTGTATCGACTTTGTACTGAGCAATATGTCGAATTCCCATATACAAAAAGTAGCGGTTTTGACACAGTATAATGCCCGATCTTTGAATGAACATTTGAGCTCATCAAAATGGTGGGATTTTGGTAGAAAACAGGGAGGACTTTACGTATTTAATCCTACTGTGACAGTTGGAAACAGCTGGTGGTATCGCGGAACAGCAGATGCGATGTATCAAAATATTGATTTTTTAAAAAGAAGTCATGAACCATACGTAATTATTACAAATGGTGACTGTGTCTATAAGATTGATTATAATGAGGTGTTAGATTATCATATCGACAAAAAGGCGGATATCACAGTTGTCTGCAAAGATATCAGACAGGGAGAGGATGATATCAGTCGTTTTGGAATTGTACGGATGAATGAAAATGCCAGAATTGTAGATTTTGAAGAAAAGCCAATGGTAACGCAGTCGAATACAATATCTACTGGAATTTATATCATCAGAAGAAGAGCCCTGATTGAAATGTTAGAAAAATGTGCGCAGGAGGATCGCTTTGACTTTGTCACAGATATTTTGATTCGCTATAAAAACTTAAAGCATATTTATGGCTATAAAATAGAGGGTTATTGGAGTAATATTGCCACAGTAGAGTCCTATTATAGGACAAACATGGACTTTTTAAATAAGGATGTACGAGGTTACTTTAGCTCAGCGCCGAAAATTTATTCTAAAGTAGATGATCTTCCACCGGCAAAGTATAACGTGGGTTCAGATGTGAGAAACAGTCTGGTTTCTAGCGGTTGTATTTTAAATAGTAAAGTGGAAAATTCTGTTTTGTTTAAAAATGTATTTGTGGGCAAAAACTGTGTCATTAAAAATTCCATTATATTAAATGACGTGTACATCGGCGACAACACACACATTGAGAATTGTATTGTGGAAAGTCGTGGAACATTGAACGCAAATACCTATTATAGTAGTGAAGATGGGGTAAAAGTAGTAGTAGAACATAATGAGAGATATGTTTTTTAGCATTTTTGGATGAAAATTGAGTATAGTTGAGTGTGAAAGGGGAACGGGAAATGGAAATTACAGATGTACGCCTGAGAAAGATGGAAAAAGAAGGAAAGTTAAAGGCAGTAGCTTCCATTACAATTGACGAAGTGTTTGTGGTGCATGATATCAAGGTGATTGAAGGGGACAAAGGATTTTTTATCGCAATGCCAAGCAGAAAATCTTTAGACGGGAATTACAGGGATATTGCCCATCCGATTAATTCGGATATGAGAGAGAAGCTCTCAGGATTGATTCTTGAGAAATATGAAGAATTTGTACAGGAGTAGAAATACAAAAATTTGTGAATTTACACAAAAATAAAGACGGGACATATGAAAGAGTATGTCCCGTCTTTCTATACAAAAAAATTGTATTACAGAAAATTTTAAAATTCCGGTGTTGTAATTGGGAAAAAGTTTTTGTAAAATGAGTTAGATTATAATATAATGGGAAAAGCAAAAAAGAGGAAAAATTATGAATCAGTTAAGAGCAATCATATTAGCAGCGGGAAAAGGAACGCGAATGAAATCGGAACTTCCCAAAGTAGTTCACAAAATTAAAGATCAATGCCTAGTGGATTACGTCATTGAAGCAGCTAGGGGAGCAGGCGTTGGTGAGATTTGTCTGGTAGTGGGATATAAACATGAGGTAGTAGAAAAAAATATCAGCTATAAAGATGTATATTATGCGCTGCAGCCGGAACAGCTTGGCACCGGGCATGCCGTGAAATGTGCCGGGGATTTTCTAGAGGGAACAGGGGAGACCTTAATTTTATTTGGAGATACTCCGCTGATTACGGCAGAAACATTGAAAAGACTGATCACATATCACAGGGAAAAAAATGATACAGTAACGGTATTATCTGCAATGGTGGAAGATCCGACTGGTTACGGAAGGATTATTCGTGATCCGGAAGGGAATTTTGTAAAAAGTGTGGAACACAAGGATGCGAATGAAGAAGAACTCGGATCTCATGAAATCAATTCTGGTATGTATGTATTTAACACGAAAGAATTAAGAGAAGCCTTACAGCTATTGACGCCGAATAATGCTCAGGGAGAATATTATCTGCCAGATACGTTAACAATCATAAAAGAAAAGGGACTGCGGGCAGATGCATTTGCCTTAGAAGATGCAGAGGATATTACAGGTGTCAATGACCGGGAACAGCTTGCCCAGGCAGAAGAAGTGATAGAGAGAAGAGAGCATGTTCATTTTTAACAGGAGAGGAAAGCAAAAGATGTACTTAATTGCAGGTTTGGGAAATCCTACGAAACAATATGAGCATACGAGACATAATATTGGATTTGAAGTCATTGATGCGCTGGCAGAAAAATATAATATTACTATGAAAGAAAAGAAGCATAAGGCATTGATAGGCAAAGGCGTCATAGAAGGGCAGAAAGTGATCCTTGCAAAACCTCAGACTTACATGAATTTAAGCGGTGAGAGCATTGTGAAACTTGTGCACTATTATAAATTAAATCCGGAAGAGAAATTGATTGTTATCTATGATGATATCAGTTTTGTTCCAGGAAATCTGCGTATTCGTCAGAGTGGCAGCGCTGGCGGTCACAATGGAGTGAAGAGTATTATCAAATGCCTGGATACGCAAAAATTTATACGGATTAAAGTTGGTGTCGGTGAGAAACCAAAGGATTGGGATCTCGCAGATTTTGTGTTGGGACATTTTAACAAGCAGGAACGGGAAGATTTGGAAGGAGCGATAGAACGCGCCGTGGAAGCGACAGGATGTCTGGTAAATGGAAATGTGGCAAAGGCTATGAATGAATACAACAAAAAGGTAATAAAGTAAACAGGTAGAAAGATGAAAGCAGTGAGAGAAGTCTTAAGAGATCTGGCAGATTATGAGACGATACAGTCTTTTTTGGAAAAAGAGACGGGAATGATACAGATTTCTGGTTGTGCAGATGCAGGAAAAGCGCATATGGTATATGGAGTTGGCAATGGTTTTTGTAAAAAGATCATTGCTACTTTTAGCGAACAAAAAGCGAGAGAGCTCTATGAGGACTGCCGTTTTTTTGATCGCAACACGGTGTATTATCCAGCGAAAGATATTTTGTTTTATCAATCGGATTTAAGGGGAAATCAGCTCACAAAAGAGAGAATGAATGCCATTCGAGTCCTTTTAGAGGAGGAAGAGATGACATTCATCACTACGTTTGACGGGTTGATGAATCGTCTGATGCGTTTAGAGCGCTTGGAAGAATTTATTGTCAGTCTTCGATTGGGAGATACATTAAATTTGGAGAGCTTTTCGAAAAAATTGGTCACTATGGGATATGAAAAGAGTTATCAGGCTGAGATGGGGGGACAATTTGCCACAAGAGGAGGGATTTTGGATGTCTACCCTCTCACAGAAGAGAATCCTTACCGAATTGAGCTCTGGGGAGATGAGATTGATTCAATTCGCAGTTTTTCCGCTGACAGTCAGCGCTCGATTGAAAATCTAGAGGAGATCCGTATCTATCCAGCGTCGGAAGCAATTTTTGACGAGAGAAAGAAAAAAGATGGCCTGAAAAAAATTCAAAGCGATGCGAGAAAGATCTACGATATTTACCGAAATGAAATGAAGACGGAAGAGGCACATCGGGTAGAATTATTGGCAAAGACGATCGAAGAAAATCTGACAGAATTGGGTCTGTTAGAGGGAATGGATACTTATCTCAATTATTTTGAAGAGGATACGGTTTCACTGCTGGATTATTTCCCGAAAGACACGTCTTTGATCTGTCTAGATGAGCCGGTTCGGGTAGCGGAAAAGGGAAGAGTGATCGAGACAGAATTCAAAGAGAGTATGAAACAGCGTCTAGAGAAGGGATATCTGCTCCCGGGGCAGATGGAGGCGCTCTATTCCTATGAAGAAATTGCAGCGAAAATTGAGAGTCGAAAAGTGATTGGTCTATCAGCTCTTGAGATGCGAGAAAAAACATTGCCGATCAAAAAGAGTTTTTCAGTGCATATGAAGACCGTGAATCCCTATAATAACAGCTTTGAGCTCTTGATCAAAGACTTAAAACAATACAAAAAAAATGGGTATCGCGTCGTGCTGCTTTCAGGGTCTAAAACCAGAGCAAACCGCATGGCACAGGACCTTAGTGCGGAGGGATTAAACGCTTTTTATACAGATGAGATGGAACATGAGGTCAAACCGGGAGAGGTTATGACAGCCTATGGAAAGATCAAAAAGGGATATGAGTATCCAGATCTGCGATTTGTGGTAATCTCAGAGAGTGATATTTTTGGAAGGGAAAAGAAAAAAAAGAGAAAGCGCCGTACTTATGAGGGAGAGAAGATACAGAGCTTTTCAGATTTGAATGTGGGGGATTACGTTGTACATGAAAATCACGGTTTGGGCATCTATAGAGGAATTGAAAAAGTAGAAGTAGATAAAGTTGTCAAAGATTATATCAAGATTGAGTATGCCAAAGGTGGGAATCTCTATATTCTTGCGACGCAGTTGGAATTGATTCAAAAATATGCCGGTTCCGATGCGAAAAAACCGAGATTAAACCGTCTTGGAACCCAAGAGTGGAATAAAACAAAAACCAGAGTGCGCAAGGCAGTTGATAATATTGCGCAAGATTTAGTGGAACTCTATGCAAAACGTCAGAACAGAGAGGGATTTTCATACGGAAAAGATACTGTATGGCAAAGGGAGTTCGAAGAAATGTTTCCATTTGAGGAGACAGAAGATCAGGAACTGGCAATTGAGGCGACGAAACGGGATATGGAGAGCAGAAAAATCATGGATCGCTTAATCTGCGGGGATGTGGGATATGGAAAAACAGAGATTGCCATAAGGGCGGCATTTAAAGCTGTTTTGGATGGCAAGCAGGTTGTATACCTCGTTCCAACCACTATTTTGGCACAGCAGCACTATAACACATTTGCGGCGAGGATGAAGGACTTTCCGGTGCGTGTAGATCTGCTTTGTCGTTTCCGAACAAATACACAGCAAAAAAAGACAATAGAGGATTTAAAACGAGGCATGGTGGATATTATCATTGGAACCCACAGAGTGCTTTCGAAAGACGTGAATTTTAAAGATCTCGGTCTTTTGATTATTGATGAGGAGCAGCGTTTTGGAGTGGCGCATAAAGAAAAGATCAAACAGATGAGAGAGGATATCGATGTATTGACGCTCACGGCGACGCCAATACCGAGAACATTGCATATGAGTTTGATCGGGATTCGGGATATGAGTGTTTTAGAAGAGGCGCCGATGGATCGGATGCCGATTCAGACTTATGTTATGGAGTATAACGAGGAGCTGATCAGAGAAGCAATTGTGCGGGAACTTTCTAGAGATGGACAGGTATACTATGTCTTTAACCGTGTCAATCAAATTGAAGATGTCACGGCAAAAATAGAATCATTGGTCCCAGAGGCATCGGTAGCATTTGCCCATGGACAAATGAAAGAGCGGGAGTTAGAAGATCGGATGTACAGCTTCATCAATGGAGAGATCGATGTTCTGGTCTCCACGACTATTATTGAAACGGGATTGGATATTTCTAATGTCAATACAATGATTATTCACGATGCCGACAATATGGGACTCTCACAGCTTTATCAGCTCCGCGGAAGAGTCGGAAGGTCTAACCGAACAGCCTATGCCTTTTTGCTGTACCGCAGAGATAAAATGTTAAAAGAAATTGCGGAAAAGCGGCTCGCCGCGATCAAAGAATTCACAGAGTTGGGAAGTGGCTTTAAAATTGCCATGCGGGATTTGGAGATTCGCGGAGCGGGAAATCTCCTAGGGGCAGAACAGCATGGCCATATGGAAGCGGTTGGGTATGATCTGTACTGTAAAATGCTGAATGAAGCGGTGAAAAAGCAAAAGGGTGAAAAGCAGGAGGAGTCTTTTGATACTTCACTAGAAATTGACATTGACGCTTATATTCCGGCATCCTATATTCCAAATGAGTTCCAAAAACTCGATATTTATAAAAGAATTGCAGGGATTGAGAATCAGGAAGAGAGCGAGGAGATGTTAGAGGAATTGATCGATCGATTTGGAGATCTGCCAAAGTCGGTAGAGAATTTGCTCTGGATTGCAAAGATGAAAGCGACAGCACATGCGTGCTATTTGACAGAAATCTCCCAAAAGAGAGACAAGATTCATTTTGTATTTTTAGAACGTGCTGCGATTGATCCCTCAAAGATACCGGAGTTGATAGATTGTTATCGTCATGTTCTCGATTTTACACCGGAGCAAAAAGCACCATATTTTACTTATCACATGAAAAGCAATTCCAGACAAAAAAAATTTTCTGCGATGGAAATTATAGAAAAAGTTTTAAAAGATGTGGAAGAAACATTGGTTTTGAAGAAAATGGAAATGTGAAAAATATGGAAAACCAGTTGTAAGCGCTGTAAAAAAGACCTATAATGAAACATAATGAAATGATTCTGATTTGAGATTTGGGAGGAATAGATAGATGAAAGCAAAAAAGGTTGCTGTGTTTGTATTCGCAGTAGTTATGGGGACGGCAATGCTGACAAGTTGCGGATCCAAGACAGTGGATGCAGATGCGGTTGTTGCTGAAATGGATGATGAAGTGGTGAGACTTGGGGTCGCCAATTTTATGGCGCGTTATACGCAGAGCACGTATGACAGCGCATACGTATCTTATTTTGGAGAAGAATATTGGTCGCAGGATATGTCGGGCGAGGGAAAGACGATGGAAGCAGACGTAAAAAAACAGATCCTCGATAACCTTAAGACTTACTATGCCCTGGAATCCCATATGGATGAATATGACGTCGAAATTACAAAAAAAGAGATGGAGAAGATCAATAAGGCGGCAAAAACATTCATAAAAGATAATGAGAAAGATACGATAAAGTTGATGAGTGCTACGGAACGGGACGTAGCGGAATATTTGCGGCTTATAACGATACAACATAAAATGCAAAAAAAGATTGAGGCAGATGTAGACACAAAAGTCAGCGATGAGGAAGCAGCTCAAAGGACTTTTAGTTATGTAAGAATTTCTACAGCAGGAACGACAGATGAAAATGGGGAAAACAGAGAATATAGTGAAAAAGAACTTAAAAGTTTGAAGGCAAAGGCTCAGATTCTTGCCGATGGAGGAGCAGAGAATTTTGAGAAGACCGCGGAGGCAGAAGGGTTTCAGGTGGAAGATTTTTCCTATAAGGCAGGATCTGAAGACGAAGAGATGGCAAAAGCTGTCTTAGAAGAAGCGGACAAGCTGAAAGAAGGAGAGAATTCTGGTGTGATTGAAGCAGAGGATGCCTATTACGTTATCCGGCTTGACAGTGAGTTTGATAAAAAAGCGACAAACGAGAAAAAGGAAGAGATTGTCGAGGAGCGCAAAAGTGAACTTTACAAAAAAGTGTGCGATGATTTAAAAAAGGATTTTAAATTTGAGGTTGACAAAAACGTATGGAAGAGTGTAACCTTTAAAGAGCTGTTTGAATTGAAAGCGGAGGAAGATGCTGCGCAAGAAAAAACAGATGATGGTGAAACCGAAGAAGATACAGAAAAGATAGAAGAGAAAGAGGAATCATAAAGAATCGTAGTTCGAAGTGAAAAATTGCAGCAGGACATGTGGGAACATGTCCTGTTTTTGGAGAAAAAAGCGGACAATATGGCGTTTTTTATTGGGATGCACATAAAAAAACATTCTCACATATAGTAACTATATACGAAATATTCCCGCCATAAAAATGTAATAAAAACTTAAAACTATGTGAATTTACAAATATTGAAATTGTGATATAATGAGCGTTAATGAGGAGAGCATGCTTGCATGTTCGACGAATGGCGAATGGAGATTATGAATCTTTGATTCATAATATAATGGGCGTCACTGAGGAGGAGAGCATGCCTGCATGTTCGACGATAAAGAGGATTGACAAATGAGAAATCCAGGGGCTATAATTACAGATTGTATTATAATATAGAGGTGCAGAATGGAACAGTATGTAATCAAGGGTGGGTTGCCACTCGTTGGTGAAGTTGAAATAGGCGGAGCGAAAAATGCGGCACTCGCGATTTTGGCGGCTGCAATTATGACGGATGAAACCGTTACAATAGATAATTTACCGAATGTCAGGGACACGAATGTTCTACTGGATGCCATCGCGGGAATTGGCGCAAAAGTAGACCGGGTTGACAGTCACACGGTAAAAATTAATGGTTCTTATATTGATTGTCTTTGTGTAGATTATGAATCAATGAAGAAAATACGGGCTTCTTATTATCTTTTAGGAGCATTACTGGGAAAATACAAACAGGCGGAAGTAGCGTTGCCAGGCGGGTGTAATATTGGCAGCCGCCCAATGGATCTCCACATCAAAGGTTTTAAAGCGCTCGGAGCAAAAGTAGAGATCAAGGGTGGAGCAGTGTCTGCAAAAGCAGAACATCTGGAAGGAACACACATTTATCTGGATAAAGTTTCTGTTGGCGCAACGATCAATATTTTAATGGCGGCGGCAATGGCAGACGGAAAGACCACGATTGAGAACGCGGCAAAAGAGCCACATGTTGTTGACGTTGCAAATTTCTTGAATAGTATGGGTGCGAATATTCGAGGCGCAGGAACGGATGTCATCCGTATTACGGGTGTGGAGAAGCTTCACAAAGCGGAATATTCGATTATACCGGATCAGATAGAGGCGGGAACTTTTATGTTCGCGGCAGCGGCGACGCATGGAGACGTGCTTGTGAAAAATGTGATTCCGAAGCATTTAGAGGCAACGACTGCAAAACTTTTAGAAGCGGGTTGCAGAATTGAGGAATTTGATGATGCAGTTCATGTAGTGGCACAAGGATCTCTGGAAAATACACAGGTGACGACACTTCCTTATCCAGGATTTCCAACAGATATGCAGCCTCAAATGGCGGTAGTTTTAGGGATCGCCCATGGCACGAGTACCGTGACGGAGAGTATTTTTGAGAATCGTTTTAAGTATGTAGATGAATTGACCCGTATGGGAGCAGACATCAAAGTTGAGAGTAATATCGCAATTATCAATGGGGTGCAACAGTATACGGGAGCGAGAGTCAGCGCTCCAGATTTACGTGCGGGAGCTGCACTGGTAATCGCAGGTCTTGCAGCGGAAGGGATTACTGTGATTGACGACATCCACTTTATCGAACGCGGTTATGAGGAGTTTCCGGCGAAGCTCAGAGAAATCGGGGCACAGATTGAAAAGGTGGCGACTGAAAAAGAAATTCAGAAATTCACATTGAAAGTATCTTGAAGAAATCATATAAGAAAGAATCCTGCTTGACAGGATTCTTCGTCTGCGGCGGTTCGCCTTTGCGGCTTATTTCCTCTTTGCCGCAGTGCGATAATATTTTTTGTCTTATAGGGAAGATACTTTCACGCTTTAGCGTGACAAGGTCTTTCCTATAAGATAAGAAAAAGGATGGCATAATTGCCATCCCTTTTTTATACAATAGATTGAATATATAAATTGGATTCTTTTGCTAAATCCAGACAATCTCCGTTTTCTAACTGGACCATTGGTTTTGAGAGATAGTTTTGGTTCAAAAGAATGATATTTCCACTTCTTCCATCGTTTAAAAGAACACGGTTGTTCTGATATGCATTGGCAATGCGCTGTAAAAACGTCAAAATGTACTTCGGATGATATTTGGAAAGTCCATCCATCTCGAATTCTGCAATGACCTGGAACGGACAAAGCGGAGCACGGTATTTTCTAGCTGCCGTCATGGCATCGTAGACGTCGGCAATTGCGATAATCATAGCAAAGTCGTCAATATTGTCTGTGGTAAGACCATTTGGATAACCGCTTCCATCACAGCGCTCATGGTGCATCAAAGCTGCCTGTTTTACATGATAATTGATATCTTGGTTTTGTAAAAAGTTATATCCCAAAGCCGGATGTTGTCGAATAAGACTAAATTCTTCATCACTCAGCTTGCCCTTTTTATTTAGAACTTCTTCTGGAATAAAGAATTTACCCACATCGTGAAGTGCGCCGGCAAGGGTTAAAGTGTCCAATTGCTTTTCCGGCAACTCCAGCCATTTTCCTAACATCCTTGCGATCATTGCCACATTCAGGGCATGTGCATAGACGGAATCGTCTATGGAACGCAGATTGTGAATCATATCGAAAAATTCGATTGAAGTCTGTGTCTGAGAAATCAAAGTTTTTGGAATCTCCTGCAACTCTGCTGCGTATTGAAGAGTGCTGGTATCTTTGAAATCTTTTAAGTAACGGTTGAAATCAGCAATATAGTTGGTATAGTCAACTTGAAATGCCTGGAAAGAAGGACTTTTCCGAATTTTCTGAGAGTAAGATAATTCGTCTTCAGAAGTTGCATTACTATTTACTTTTTGTGGGGCATTTTTTTTGGCATCGACCGTTGCACTTGTGCCTTCCTGGACAGAGGCTTCTGTGATACCGTAAAAATGCATATGGTTAATCAATTGCTTTGTAAGAACTACACCTTTGTCAACGATTAGTTGACCACGTTTTGTAAAAACCGGTTCAGATGTTACCATTCCTGGCTTTAATTCATCTAATTTGCATATTCCCATTTTATTCTCCTGTCATGTAATGTAAAAACTATTATCTAATAAAAAGTATAAATATTTTTATTAGAATGTCAAGATGAGATACCTGGAATTTCTGAAAAAAGGCTTGACTTTTTAAAGAAATGGGAGTAAAGTAACACCGAAAGTATATGAAATAAAATTTATAGAATAAAATATTTCTCTTATTCAGAGTGGTGGAGGTAGATAGGACCTGTGAAGCCACGGCAACCCCTC
>JAAVYC010000239.1 GCA_022790905.1 Lachnospiraceae bacterium
GCAATGAAAAAATGACAGCACTTTTGCAAAAAGAAGGGTTTGATATTACGATGGAACAATTATATCAGGAAAATCCCAAAAGTGTCATCACCCGCGCCCATTTTGCCAAATACTTAGTAGAACACGGCATGGTCAAAGACGTGACAACCGCTTTTTCAAAATATCTAGGAAACGACTGCCGCTGTTATGTCCCGCGAAAAAAAATTGATCCATTCGAGGCCATCCGTCTGATTCAACTCGGCGGCGGGGTTGCCTTTTTCGCCCATCCGGTACTCTGTCATATGAATTTTGAGCGTCTGAAAAAATTCATCCGCGATTTAAAAGACAGCGGGTTAACCGGAATCGAGGCCATCTATTCTTCCAACACTCCAGGAGAGGAGCAGAATTTCAAAAAAATCGCAAAAGATTATGATTTACTCATCAGTGGAGGAAGCGATTACCACGGAAAAAACAAGCCACATCTAAAATTGGGCGTGGGAAGAGGAAATCTTTTTATTCCCGATGAGATTCTGCTTCCGATAAAGGAAGCCGCAGGTGTTTTGTGAGGCCGCTGAAAATTCAGCTCAACGGTATGTAAACGTTATCCGTTGAGCTATTTTTATTACTGTCTAGAAAAATTTTTCGAAATTAAAATTAGTCCTGCAACATAAACTTTTCTATGATCTCGGCAATTCCTCCCTCATTGTTTGTCCGTTTTGTCACATAATCGGCAACTTCTTTAATTTCTGCTTTTGCATTCTGCATTGCCACTCCGATGTGTGCTTCCTGAATCATCGGTATATCCTTTCTCTCATCTCCAGCCGCTATCGTATTCTCCAGAGGAATGTTCAAAAATTCACACAGATAGTGAATTCCCGTGGCCTTTGTTGCTCCCAAAGGCGCATATTCCAGGTAAGAATCTGTCGAGAAAAAACTATTGCACTTTCCTTCCTGCCAATCCATATTTTCACTCCGAAAGCGTCTTAATTTTTCTTTCTCCTTAAAATCAATTAACATTGCCTTCTTTGGCTCTTCTTTTAGAACCTCCATGATGTCATCTGAGATCAGATAGTCCATTTTTGCATGCTTACAGTAGGCCTCCAGCTCCTCTGTCTTACACCTCGCTACAACTTGTTCTTTATAGTAAGTCTGAATATAGATTCCAGCTTGCTCAGCTCTTCGAAACAATTCTAAAACGAGATCGTATGATAATGTCTTTTCCTCTATCATTTTATTCTTTCCAAAATCATAGACAACTGCGCCATTATAGGCAATCAGATAACAGCCTGGCATGTTTAACTCTGTTTTTTCAGCGATCATGATTCCACTGACCAAAGGCCGCCCCGTTGCGATTACCACATAATGTCCGGCAGCCAAAGCTTTTTTTATCGCTTCCATATTCTCTTTCGGAACTTCCTTTTTGTCATTGATCAGTGTTCCGTCGATATCTGTAAACAGTATTTTCTTTTCTTCCATTTTGTATTTACCTACCCTTCTATCTGCTCTGCCGGAATAAAAAGCCTTTCTCTGTGCACATGTTCTGTCTCTACAGAGACATGTTTTGCCTCCTCACAAAACTGCTCCTGTGCATTGACCAGCATTTTTCCTCGTTTGTCAATCTTCACATATTGTCCTTCTGCATCTAAGACATGCGCTTTCACATTGTCCAACAACTCGACTTCTAAAATATGAATCGCCTGCTTTTTTAATCGCTCATCTTCGACTGGAAAGAGAATTTCCACGCGACGATCCAAATTTCTTGGCATCCAGTCTGCACTTCCCATAAAGACTTCCTCTAGTCCGTCGTTATAAAAGTAAAAAATTCTGCTGTGCTCTAAAAAGTTGCCCACAATGGAACGCACCTGTATGTTTTCACTGATTCCAGGGATTCCCGTTTTCAGACAACAGATTCCGCGCACGATCAAATCAATTTTCACGCCCGCAGCCGACGCCTCATAGAGAGCTGCAATAATCTCCTGATCACAGAGAGAATTCATCTTCGCCACGATCCTTCCCCCACGTCCCGCTTTTGCATTTTTCATTTCCTTTTGAATCAGCCGCAAAAATCTCTTGCGCAGCCAAATCGGGGCGACAATCAATTTATTCCAGGAAGACGGCTCTGAGTAACCGGAAAGCATGTTAAAAACAGCCGTCGCATCTTCTCCAATTGCCTCCGAACAAGTAAACATTCCGCAGTCTGTGTAGAGTTTCGCCGTGGAATCATTGTAATTTCCCGTTCCGAGATGAATATATCTGCGAATACCATCCTCCTCTTTTCTGACTACCAAGGCAATCTTAGAATGTGTTTTCAAGCCTACCAGACCATAGATGACATGACAACCCGCTTTTTCTAACTTTTTCGCCCACACAATATTATTCTCTTCATCAAACCTCGCCTTTAATTCTACCAAAACCGAAACTTGTTTTCCATTCTCCGCCGCAAGCGCTAACGACGCGATGATCGGAGAATTTCCGCTGACGCGGTACAGCGTTTGTTTGATCGCGAGCACATCCGGATCCACTGCCGCCTGACGGATAAAACTCACCACCGGATCAAACGTCTGATATGGATGATGTAAAAAGATATCTTCCTTACGGATTAAGTCAAAAATGTTGGACCCAGGCGCAATCTTTGGCACTTTTTGTGGCGTATACGGCGCGTAGCGCAATTCCTCATACCCTTCTATTCCATAGACTTTCATCAAAAACGTCAAATCTAACGGTCCCGCTATCTTATAGATATCTTCTTGTGCAATATGCAGTTCCTCTTTCAAAAAACTTAACAGCTTCTTATCGATCTTATCCTCCACTTCCAGACGGATAATTTCCCCCCACTGACGCTTTTTCAATTGCTTTTCAATTTCCTGTAATAAGTCTTCTGCTTCGTCCTCATCAATCGTCAAATCGGCATTCCTCATGATTCGATATGGATAGGCGCAGACAACATCATAGTTAGAAAACAACCTTTCGATATTTTTCTCAATAATCTGTTCCAGTAAAATAAAGGTAGCGTTTTCTCCATCCGGAATCTTTATGATACGCGGAAGCACTCCCGGCACCTGTATTGTCGCAAACTCATAGTTTTCATCGCTCGCCCGCTCTCCTTTTTTTAGTAAAAAGGCTGCGATATTGAGCGTCTTATTGCGAATCAGAGGAAACGGCCGCGAGGCATCCACTGCCATCGGCGTCAAGACTGGATAGACATTTTCCTCAAAATATTTATCTACAAATTCTCTCTGCTTTTTCGTCAGGTCTTCGAAAGCATCTAAAATCCGAATCCCATGTGTCAAAAGCTGCGGGACTAGGGAACGATTATATGTGGTATATTGTAATTCCACGAGCTCGCGCGTTGCGGCATTGATCTTTTCTAACTGTTTCGTCGCTGTCATTCCCGCAATATCCGGCTTTTTGTAACCCGCATGCACCATATCTTTTAATGATGCAACTCTTACCATAAAAAATTCATCTAAATTAGAAGATGTAATACTGAGAAATTTCAGGCGTTCCAAAAGCGGAATGGATTTATCCCTCGCTTCATTCAAGACTCTCCCATCAAATTTCAGCCAGCTCAACTCCCTGTTTTCATAATACTCAGGATTTAAAAAATCTATCTTCTCTCCCATAGTTCCTCCTTAAAAACTTTTCTTCTCCCGAAGAATTGGTTTGATTCCAAAAATTGCCTTAAAACTGTCCGAACGCTTTGCCAACAGCCCTTTTTCTAATACGATATCGTCCTCTGTCTCCACGGTAATCAGCAACTCCTTCTTTTTCAGTGAAATCCGAACAATCTTAAATTTCTGTTTGTGACTGCGATCCAAGGCATTTGCAACGCGAAGGATAGCGGCTAATTTTGTGGCTGTCATATAACTCTCCACATCTAATTTGTCCACCACGTCCTCATACGGATCCATGGGCTTCGTATGGTAAAGAACTGCACGCGCCACGATTTCACGCTCTAGATGGGTTAAACCGATAATCTCCGAAGCCATAATAATGTTGTAGGTACATTCTGCTCCGTTTGCCAAACTGACAAATTTGCCGCAATCGTGTACAACAGCCGCCGCCCGTAAAAGCAATCGTTCTCTGTTTCCCATTCCATGTATTTTTTTGATGGCGTCAAAGATCATAGATGACATTTCCGTGAGCGCATCTAAATGCGGCGAATAACTCCGATAACGCTTTGAAAGATTTGTCGCTGCGCTCATCACATCTTTTTCAAAATCATGTACCGACGTCAAAAGTTTGCGTTCTCTCGCATACTGATAGGCAATTCCATCGCTGATATCATTTCCGGGCACCCAGATTTCTTTCGTTCCCAGTCCCCCTACCATGCAGCCGTACATGACGACAGATGGGATCAAAAGCGGATCTGCATGTGCAAGCCCCAATTCCTCCGCAACTTCTTCTACATCTGTCTTTTCTAGTCTCTTCAGATATTCTGTGAGAACATCTGTCTCTACCGTAATCCCGCCCTTTTGTACACCGTTGATCACTTCCGATATGTAATCTCCCAGCAAAATGAGATAGTGCACCTCTTTTTTCTTCAGATACATCGACTTGAACACTTCAATTTCTTTATTGATCAGCTCTTCCATCTGTTTTTCTAACCGCAGGGTAAAATGTCCGATTTCTGAGAGCTGCTCTTTTAACCGCAAGGTTCCCAGTACCAGATGCTGCGTTGTAACGACACCTCCCTCCACAAAAAGCGTAATCTGAATGCTCTCACCGCCAACATCCACGACAGCGGCCCCTTTTTGCGCCATCTCTTCAAACTCTTCTCTTGCTGTCATAGACTGATAGCTGAGAAAACGTCTCTCTGAATTGCTCAAAATCTGTACCTGAAAGCCTGTACGGATACGTATCTGCTCGATCACAAACAATGCATTTTGCGCCTCTTTTAAAAACGCGCCCGCATAAGCTCGACAGGCGTCTGCTCGATAGGATTTTATAATCTGCGAATATTCTGAGAGAATCTCACAGAGTTCCTCCATGACTTCCGTCTCCACCTTTTTTTGCTGATAAATATTTCTTCCGATTCCGATACGGCTTCTGATATGGTCAATCTCCCTGATCCCTTTCTTCTTCGAGATTTCCATGATTTTCAAACTCACTTCATAAGAACCGACATAGATTGCCGCAAATAATGTAATACTCATAGGTATCTCCTCTCCGGAAATTATTTCTTTTCTTTTGTCCCCAACAGATAATCCACAAATTGCTGCGCCGTTCTTCCCGAGCGGCCTCCGTGATTTAACTCCCAGCGGTTTGCCTCTAAAAGCAGTTCTTCTAAAGGCATCTTAATTCCATGCTTTTTTGCCAACACTTTTACGATCTCCTGGAATTCTTTTTTCGTCGGTGCTCCGAAATAAATGGATACCCCGAAACGATATACCAAAGAAAGTTTTTCCTGTACAGTATCCGATGTATGCATATCTTCCCGAATCTCCTCCTTGTCACTGAAATTCTCTCGAATCAGATGTCTTCGATTAGACGTCGCATAAATCAGAACATTTTGGGGCTTCTTTTCCAGTCCGCCTTCAATAACCGCTTTTAAGTATTTATATTCTGTCTCAAACTCTTCAAAAGACAGATCGTCCATATAGATGATAAATTTGTAATTTCTATTCTTCACCTGCGAGATAACACTCTGCAAATCCATAAACTGATGTTTATAGATCTCAATCATCCGCAATCCTTTTTCATAATATTGATTGATAATCGCTTTAATACTAGAGCTCTTTCCAGTCCCCGCATCTCCAAAAAGCAGGCAATTATTCGCCTCTCTGCCCTCCACAAATGCCTCAGTATTTTCGATTAATTTCTCTTTTGCTATCTCATATCCGACTAGATCATCGAGATGCACATGCGCGATGTTTGTAACGGGCACAATCTGCGCTCCGTTCTCTGTGTGTTTTACGCGAAATGCTTTATGCAATCCCAGTTTTCCAACCCCGAAATCCCGATAAAATTCACTCACACAGGCTTTAAATTCCTCTGTAGTTTTCGTCGAATTCAATTTCACGCTCAATTCACAGATCCGATCTCTGATTCTTTGGTTAAAAACATTTCCATTTCCCTCAGATCTTTGATAATGCAAGATCAAAAAGACGCAGTCAATCTCTAACTCTCTTGCAAGTCTTTCTAAATCATATTCAAAAAAGTACTGAAAGATCGCAAAATCATGCAGCGCAATTTCATTGATGCTGCCCTCTGTGTTTCCGCGAATTTCGCAGGATTTACTGTACGCATTTTCGTTGCTGATCAACAGATACGTCAGATAATTATGCCAGAGATTTCCCTGAAATCCGTGACTCGCAGAGACTTCTAGAAGACGATGGAGTGTATCGTAAAATAATGTTCTTCTTTCTTCCCGCAAAACAGCAGGCTTCTTTCCATTCCTCTTTTCTTCCTCCATCTCTATCAGTGACGTCATCTGCTCAAAAATCACAGCGTCATCTGTCTCTCTGTCAAAATCTCTATATAATATCAATTCTTTTGCACTTCGCATTTTCTTCGCCTCTTTTAATAATTTCCAAGTATTTTCAATGTATTTGTCTCTTCCTCTAGACCTCTTAACGCATTCTGGACAGCACCATCGTTCAAATTGCCCTCAAAGTCAATAAAAAATCGGTATTCCCAGTTCCTGCCCTGAATCGGTCTCGATTCAATCTTTGTCATATTGATTCCGTTAAAAATAAAGTGTGAAAGCATCTCATATAGGGAACCACTCTCATGCGGGATCTCAAAACAGATACTGATTTTCTCCGCTTTTCTCTCATAAATGTGTCGTCCAGTCACAACAATAAACCTTGTACAGTTATTTTTATTATTTGAAAGATTTTCTTTTAATATTTCCAATCCATATAAATTTGCCGTCAATCTGCTCGCAATCGCTGCCTGTGTTTTATCGTCATCCTCTTTTAATTTTTTCGCGGAAACAGCTGTATTTTTCAGACTGATCTTTTCCCATTCCCGATGCTCTTCTAAAATCTTACTGCACTGCATCAGCGCCTGTGGATGAGAATAAATTTGCTGAATATCCTCAATTGCCGCTTCCGGAAGTCCTAACAGGACATGTTCAATCTGAATAATCTGTTCCCCGACTATACAGCAATTGTCGTATTCCACTAAGAGATCATAATTTTCTGACACACTCCCCGCCGAAGAATTCTCAATCGGAAGTACTGCGTAATCCGCCCTTCTTTCCCGGATTGCCTCCATCGCATCTCTCCATGTCTCCACGTGAAAACTATCAATCTCTTTTCCAAAAAATTCTTTCATGGCAGCTTCGCTGTAGGCCCCCTCCACTCCCTGAAAGACAACCCGCGCCCCGGTGTAGTCCAAGTGATCAACACAGGAAAACCTGATCTTTTCTGTGAGCCCGCGCTCGGTCAAAAGCTGATACTGTCGTTTTCTGCTCATCGACATAATCTGCAAAAAAAGTTCCCGAACGCTCTGTTTATTAAAAGCGTCGGAAGCTAGATCTCGCACCTTTTCTAACTTGATTTCTTCCCGTTTTTTGTCAAAAATTTTCTTTCCGGTTGCAATCTTATACTCTGCAACTTCTGTAGTACATTTCATGCGTTTTTCATAGAGTTCTACAATCTGACTGTCTATCTGATCAATTTCATTCCGAATTTCTAATAAATCTTTCATTTTTTCACCTTGCTTTGATTTTTTTCTATCATACTCCATTCCACTTTTTAAGGCAAGATTTCCTTGCGAAAAAGCAAAGATTACACTATACTTTTTATAGAGCTTAACGGCAGATCTTAAAACAAATTTGCAGAGGAGTTTTTATCATATGAAAAAAGTAAAAATATTTCAAATCCTTTTTGTTATTGTTCTGGTAGTGATTTTACTCACTTCCGGTATCCTGTATTTTCTCAATTCAAGGACAAAGCTAAATGAGTCCTATGTCAACGGCAATACAGCTGGAAACCTCTATAACGGGGGACTGTTTTGCGAAAATGGAGACACCCTTTATTTCGCCAATCCAGCCGATCATTTCCGTCTCTATTCTATGCCAATCGACGGTGGTCCGGCAAAAAAACTCTCCAAAGACACCGTAACATTTATCAATGCTGATAAAAATTATATCTATTACGCCAGAAATAATAAAAATGACAACAGCGACTTCTCTTTTTTGCGCTGGAATAATAACAGTCTGTGCAGAATTAAGAAAAATGGAAAGAACTTTGTTGTTGTAGAAAACGAGCCTTCTATGTATGTCTCGCTGCTCGGCAATTATCTCTATTACCTGCACTATGACAAAGACACGGCAACTTCTATGTACCGCGTGAAAATTGACGGTTCTGAAAAGGAAATGGTGGAAGATCAGCCTTACTATACTTGTTCTACAAATGGCAGTTATCTATATTATAACGGCTTAAAAAACGATCACCACATTTATTCTTTAAATACGGCCACCGGCAATTCACAGACTCTATACGACGGCAATTGTTGGATGCCAATCGTGGACGGCAATGTCGCTTACTATATGGATGTGGATCACAACTACCGCCTCGCCAAAGTAAATTTAAATACAAAGGAAACACAGATTCTAACCGATGAACGCATCGATTGTTTCAATCTCTATGGAGACTATATTTACTATGCCAGAAATGAAGAACCAGCTCTATGCCGCATGAAAATTGACGGCTCTGAACAGGAAGAACTGATTGATGGAATGTTCACAGATATCAATATCACTTCCCATTTCGTCTATTTCAGGCAGCTCAATGAACCAAATACATTTTACCGCACACCGACTTCCGGTGATGCTAAGGTTACCGTCTTTCGACCGACTGTGGAAAAATAAAGAGATAGAAAAAAGAGTTGCCGCTTTTACGATAAAAGATTGTAAAAGCGGCAATTTTTTATTTTACTAACTCATCTCTTCTCACAATTTCATCCAAAACATCGAAATAATTCTCAAATGTCTTCTTACAGCACATCGGATTCTCAATCACAATTCCATCACTCTTTAATCCGATCAATGCAAACGCCATGGCCATACGGTGATCTTCATATGTGTGAACCACAGAAGGCTTCGGCATTCCCGGATAAATGATCAGATAGTCTGCCCCCTCTTTTACCACAATGCCCATTCTTTTTAGCTCTGTCGCAATCGCCAAAAGACGATCCGACTCCTGCAAACGGATATGTCCGATATTTTTTATGATCGTCTTAGAATCAGCAAATACTGCTAACGCCGCCAATGTCATCGTCTGATCAGAAAAATCATTCATGTCAACTTCGATGCCAGCATATGTTCCACCCTCACTTCCCCGTACCTCGATTCCCATCTCTGTATCTTCCACCTGACATCCTATCTCTTTCAAAACGTTCAAAAATTTCTTATCTCCCTGCATAGAGTCAGAATGAACGCTCCGCACAATGACACGTCCTCCGGTCAATGCCGCCATCCCGTAAAAATAGCAGGCCGCCGAGACATCGGGCTCGATCGAATAACTTTCATTCCGATACTTCTGTCCCCCTTTTATTCGATAAGAAGTTCCGTCAAAATCACTCCGCACTCCGAACTGCTCCATCATCTTGCGCGTGATCCGAATATAAGAACCGTCTTTTTTTTCACTCGTAATATGAATTGCAAAATCTTTTCCGAGTACCGGCGCCATCATAAGAAGCGCGCTTAAAAACTGTGTACTTTTACTGATATCTATAAAGGCTTCTTTTCTCCCCGTTCGACTTCCCTTTACCCGTACCGGGAGAAAGCCTTCTCGCTCCAAATAGGTAAATTCTGCGCCAAGTCGTTCTAACGCCTCAAAAAGGGGATACATCGGCCTTTTTTTCATCTGCTCCGAGGCTTGGATCATGTAAATTCCATCGGATAATGCCAACATTGCCGTTAAAAAACGCGCCGCCGTCCCTGCACTTCCGACATAGATCTCTGTCTCTCTCTTGGGAATTGCACCTCCATGGCCCCTGACTACAACTTCTCTTTTTTGTTCCTCGACTTCAACTTCAAATCCAAGCGACTGCAAAC
>JAAVYC010000240.1 GCA_022790905.1 Lachnospiraceae bacterium
CGATGAAAGCCATCCACGATAATATATTTATCCCGCTCTTCATCATAATAGCAGACAATGGGCATCGTATATCCGTCTGCTTTGATACTCTCATAGAGTAAGCGCATTTCCGGCGGAGCCACAACATTTGGATTATATGTATTGGCCTCAATTTTTTCAACGGGCACAGGAATTACACCGTATACAGGACTTTTATGCTCCATAATTCATCTCCTCAACACTTTTATATTTATTTCGTATGATATCCACTTTCCTTTTTTGCTCTCTTGTCAGACCAAATCCCATAAAACGGCAGATATGATCATTTTTCAAAATGCAAAAACACATTCTTTTCCAGCTCGGAATATCTCTTGATGACTTGATATCATCCGTGTCATCTGGGATACGCTCTAAAAAAATAATTCGAGATTTTTTATTCAGTGTATAATTCGAGACCCCATTCCTCCGGATTCGGTAACCACGTTCTTCCAATTCCTGTATCGTTTCTTCGTCTAACCCGCCTCCGGTTTTGTGCCAAAATTCCATAGAAGAATTAAATTTTCTCGCATAATTATTGCGCAGCCTCACTGGCAGTGTATCTAAAAGAAACCGGGTATACGACTCCCAGGTATGGCCTTTTGGCAATGTCACGTTCCGATATCCCATGGCCTTTGTTTTTCCATAAATACTGGCAAAATTAGCCCCGTGAACTCTTCCCACCAGCTTGACCCAAATTTTTGGATCAATCACCCGGTATAGATTTAACGCATCTTTGGAGTAATCATTAAAAGGCGATGCAACGCGCATCTGCGTCACTTTCAACCCCGCTTTATAATAGAGATCATAGAGATGATTATAGTCATAATCGAACAGATAATTAGCATGCCAGACATCATCTAAAGACCAATCATAGAGAGGAGAGGCATTCCAGACGTTTTTGAACTGCTTGCTGATCCAGCATTCTCCTAGATACCCATACTTTTTGTTCAAAAACCCACTATACCTCTGCATAGATTCTTCTGCCCGCATTCCCAATAGGCATACGGTCTTCTTATCATCGTGAGAACTACGATACCACCTGCCAAATTGCTTTGCCAGATCTTCCTGATGCATCCGATAGCGATAGGTCTTTATCGGATTATTCTTTAGATGAATCACATACTCTTTCTGGGGCATCGGACGCACCCAACTATCCTCTTTTTGATCATCCCAGGGATACCAATACATCTCATAACTGCTTAAAGCTGTCCTTGTCGCCATAGGAAGACAGACCCAATATGGTTCTACTTCATCTTTAATTCTCTCAAAAGTCCTTTCTATATACTCGCTTGTCACCGTATATTGTGCCTCGAAATCCTGATGAAAAACACCGATTTTCTTCTCGGGATAGTGTTTCTTTTGATAATCCAACACCAAATTTAACAAAAGACCACTATCTTTTCCCCCGGAAAAAGAAACATAAATATTTTCAAATTCCTCAAAAATCAGCTGTAGTCTCTCCTGTAACACTTCATAAACATCTTGTTCTAGATATTCGCGAACCATACAAACCCTCCTGTCTCTTCCAAGTTTTTCCAATTGTATGTTGTAAATTTATCACATTACAGGAATAAATTCAACAAAGTTCGACTTCATCCATATCTCTTTTTTCCTCCTGTCGACTCTTGATCAGATATTCTACTCTTTATAAAATCGTAATTTTCCATCTCCCATTCGACACTTTGCTCCCAT
The DNA here is from genome assembly GCA_022790905.1 of Lachnospiraceae bacterium. Classification (GTDB taxonomy): domain Bacteria; phylum Bacillota; class Clostridia; order Lachnospirales; family Lachnospiraceae; genus Maccoyibacter. The sequence continues at coordinate 1,711 of JAAVYC010000240.1, forward strand.
CGGCAGCGTTCCCATCGGCACACGGTGATCCGACCACAGATTCCCCATAACCGGGATCTTTAAATCCCAAAACCATTCCCTTAAAAAGACCTCAATTTTTAAATTATGATCGTATCTTTCATTCGTACAATCTGTAAAATCTCCCAATAATATCCCGTGGATCTGTTGGAATACCCCCGCATAGCGCAACTGTGTCAGATACATATCGATACGTGGAATGCTCTCTCCCACTTCTTCTAAAAAGAGAATAGCCCCCTCTAAAACCGGACTATAAGGCGTTCCCAAAGATTTTGCCAAAACGGAAAGGTTTCCCCCTGCAAGTCTTCCCACTGCCTCTCCCTCTCTGATCACATCCATCTTTTCCCCCGGCGGATTGACAAAGGAGATGACATCTTGCATATTGCACGCTGCGCCTAAACTCTCTAGCATATAACTCAAATCCATATGTTTTCTCCTTTGTAAAAGATCTGTTTTTACCATAGGACCATGGAAGGTCACAAATCCTCCATATCGCTGAAACACAGAATGCAGACTTGTAATATCACTATAACCCACAAAAACTTTTGGATTTTTTCGGATAACTTCATAATCCAGATATTCTAAAATCTGGGCGCTTCCATAGCCTCCGCGGACACAAAAAATAGCTTCTATCTGTGAATCCTGAAACATTCTATTTACATCCTCAGCGCGCTCTTTGCTACCTCCAGCTAAATAACCAGATCTATTCGCTCCCCGTTTTAGACTCTCGCCAAGGATAACACGATATCCCAGCTCCTCTAGACATTTCTTACATTGAATACATTCTGCTCTACTGATCGGTGATGCCGGCGCAATCAGTCCTAAGATTGCGCCTTCTGCAAATGGTTTTGGAAAAATCATATAGGTTCCTATTTGCTTTTTTCTATCATAACTATGTGTGACAAGCCGAGAAAATAACTGTATTTTTCCCATATCTTTTTCATATATAATAAGGAATTTATCAAAAAAGGATTTTTTACTTGAACATCGACCACTTTTTAAAAGAATTTCAAACCGATCTCATTCAAATCAGGAGAAAACTTCATCGCTGTGCTGAACTCTCCACCCTAGAATTTGAAACCGGGGCACTGATCCGGCACTATTTAGAACAGTGGGAAATCTCTTATGATTTTCCGATCGCAGAGACCGGAATTGTCGCAAAAATCTTTGGCAAAAAACCGGGAAAGACAATCGCTCTGCGAACAGATATGGATGCTCTCCCATTACAGGAAAACGCAGACTTTTCCTATATCTCTAAGACGCCTGGCATTATGCACGCCTGCGGCCACGACGCCCATATGGCAATTGCTCTTGGCGCTGCCCGCTATTTCAAATTATGCGAAAATCAATGTTCCGGATGCATTAAAATTTTCTTCCAACCTGCAGAAGAGACTGTCGGCGGTGCAAAACGCATGATTAAAGACGGCTGTATGGAAAATCCATCTGTGGACTATGTCATTGGCCTGCACGTAGCCCCTTACTTGGAAACTGGAGAAATAGAGATAAAACACGGAAACTTCTATGCCGCCTCGGACGAGGTCGCCATTACCGTAAATGGAAAGGGCTGCCACGGCGCCTACCCGCACACCGGTATCGATGCGATTGTTCTAGCGTCGGAATTAATCTGTGCTCTACAGACTGTCATAAGCCGGAATATCCCTCCCACAGAGCCGTGTGTTTTTTCTCTTGGGACCATCCACGGCGGAAGCGCTCACAATGTCATTGCCGATAAGGTAGAACTCACCGGAGCACTGCGCACAGTCACGCCCGATACGAGAAAACGGGTTCAAACACTGATTCAGCAATTATCCAAACAGATTCCCGAAGCTTTTGGCGGACAGGGATCGGCCGTCTTTACTCCCGGATATGATGCACTGATCAATACCGATGCACTGGTTGATTTATTCGTCGAGACTGCTGCCCCGATTCTTGGCAGGGAACACATCCATTGGAAATCCGAACCTGGAATGGGCGTGGAGGACTTCTCTCATTTTCTAGAAAAAACTCCTGGCGTATTTTACCATTTGGGATGTGGAAATCAAAAAAAGGGCATCACTGCCCCTTTGCACAGCCAGGATTTTTCCCTGGATGAAACTTGTCTCTCCCTTGGCCTCCATCTACAGATTGCACTGACAGAGACATTATTAAAAACATAACGAAATACCCCACAGCAAGCTGTGGGGTAATAAATCCTCGTGACATTCACCGAATAGCCGTATAAAAGCGGCCATCTGGCTCCTTGCCTTTCGGAATAAAATTCAAGTGAAATTTATTTTCCCTTAATTTCGTCTTTAATTTTCTTACCATAAATATTAGCTGCTATCATTGCGTCGCAAACCATATCTGCAGTAACTTTAAATGGATGATGATGTGAGAAAGCGTTCGGATCCTCGTCGATGTATTTTACACACCACTCATGGATTCTCTCTTTGGATACATCCTGCATGTTCAGATCTTCGAAGCAAACTGCAAGACCAACTTTTACCATAAATTCTACGATCTCTCTCTTCTCTTTGGAAGTCATCTTTCTTTCCATCATTAACTGTGTTACAATACCCATTGCAACTTTGTCACCATGCATATATGCATGAGTCTCAGGGAAATAAGTCAAGTTATTTCCAAGATCATGTGCGGTACATACGCCGCCGTTTTCCCAGCCAAGTCCTGAAAGAAGTACCGTAGCTTCTATTACTTTTTCAAACGGAGTTGTAACAACGCCTGCCTCTGCTGCCATAACTGCTTCTTCTCCATTATCCATCAACAGATCAAAACATAATTTAGCAACTGGAAGTACAGTCTCTGTTGGAGTTCCGCCTGCACAAGTTTCAACATCTGCTGTACAGTTTGCTCTAGCTTCCAAATATGTAGCTAATGCATCACCGATACCTGCTACTAACATTTTAGCTGGAGCTTGTACGGAAACTCTTGTATCAACTAAAACAACGTCAGGGTTTACTGGCCATAAATCGAATCCCTGGCATACGCCCTCGTCGTCATACCATACAGTACAAGCGGATGTCGGAGCATCACTTGCTGTAACGGAAGGTACGATGATAACTCTGTTCTTTGTCTGCATAGCTACTGCTTTTGCCATATCGAGAACTTTTCCTCCACCGATACCAAC
>JAAVYC010000241.1 GCA_022790905.1 Lachnospiraceae bacterium
AGCAGCTCCAACAAATTATAACAGCAAAAAAAACTATTTCGATACCTCCGCGGTGGAAACAGTCATTGAACTGGTATTAAAAATGAATCCAAACGCTATTATGGTAATTAAATCTACCATTCCGGTTGGATACACTGAATTTGTTCGTAAAAAATATAATACAAAAAATATTATTTTCAGTCCGGAGTTTTTACGCGAATCAAAGGCTCTCTATGACAACCTTTATCCAAGCCGAATCATTGTATCAACAGACACTAATGATACAGAGCTCGTAAAAGCATCTTGTAGATTTGCAGCGCTCCTTCAAGAAGGCGCTTTAAAAGAGGACATCGAAACATTATTTATGGGATTTACGGAAGCTGAGGCAGTAAAACTTTTTGCTAATACGTATCTGGCACTTCGCGTTTCTTATTTTAATGAGCTGGATACTTATGCAGAGATGAAAAAATTAAATACCCAGGATATCATCAATGGCGTCTGTTTAGATCCCCGCATCGGCACCCACTATAACAATCCAAGCTTCGGTTACGGCGGATACTGCCTGCCAAAAGATACAAAACAGTTGCTTGCCAACTATAACGACGTACCTCAAAATATGATCAGTGCAATCGTTGAGAGCAATCGCACAAGAAAGGATTTTATTGCAGATCGTATACTTGAACTCACAGGAGCATATAGCGCTAATAGTCAGTGGGATTCTACCAGAGAAAAAGAGGTTATTGTTGGTGTATATCGTTTGACTATGAAATCAAATTCCGATAACTTTCGCCAGTCTTCTATTCAGGGCATTATGAAAAGAATCAAGGCAAAAGGCGCTAAAGTAATTATTTTTGAGCCAACGCTTCCGGACGGAGAGACTTTCTTTGGTTCTGAAGTAATCAACGACATTGAAAAATTTAAATCTATGGCTCAATCCATCATTGCAAACAGATATGATTCCTGTTTAGATGACGTGGTTGAAAAAGTATATACAAGAGACATTTTCAGAAGAGATTGACAGAAAGGAATTGAAAACATGCAGAAAATAGATTTATGTGGTAAAACAGTTTTTATAAGCGGATCTGCCGGATTTATCGGGAGTAATCTTGTTCTCAAATTGCTCAAAACGCAGTCGCCTGTTCATATCGTCAGTATCGACAATATGAATGACTATTATGATGTGAATATTAAGAAATGGCGTTTATCCAAAATTGATAAATGTATTTCTAAATGTCCTGAAAGTACACACACATTTATAAAAGGAGACATTTCTAATAAAGAAACTATTAATCAAATATTTTCTACTTACAATCCAACCGTAGTTGTGAATTTTGCTGCCCAAGCTGGGGTTCGTTATAGTATCGCCAATCCGGATACGTATATTCAAAGTAATATCATAGGATTTTACAATATCCTCGAGGCATGCCGTCACTCTTATGACAATGGAAGAACTGGTGTTGAACATCTGATATATGCTTCTTCTTCTTCTGTCTACGGATCCAACAAAAAAGTTCCATACAGCACAGACGATAAAGTGGACAATCCCGTTTCGCTGTATGCTGCAACAAAAAAGAGTAATGAATTGATGGCTCATTCTTACAGTAAACTTTATAATATACCATCGACCGGTCTTCGTTTCTTCATGGTATATGGTCCTGCCGGAAGGCCTGATATGGCATATTTCGACTTTACAAACAAATTGTTAAAAGGTGAAACAATTCAGATATTTAATTACGGAAATTGTAAAAGAGATTTCACTTACATTGACGACATCGTAGAAGGCGTAATGCGCGTAATGCAAGGCGCTCCAGAACGCAAAAACGGAGAAGATGGACTCCCGCTTCCTCCATACGCAATCTATAACATCGGAAACAGTAACCCAGAAAATCTACTTAATTTCATAACCATCTTGCAGGAAGAATTGGTAAGAGCTAAAATTCTTCTCGATGATTATGATTTTGAATCGCACAAAGAGCTTGTCGCTATGCAGCCGGGTGACGTACCCGTCACTTATGCAGATACAACTCCGCTGGAAAATGACTATGGTTTCAAGCCAGATACTCCGCTTAGAACGGGATTGAGGAAATTTGCAGAATGGTATAAGAAATTTTATTTATAAAGTATACACTTTGTTTTCGTATAGCAAAGAGCTTTCACAAGCACTATAAACATCCTTATTCTTTATATACTCACAGGACATTTAGCTGAGCTGCCTAATTTACTGCCATGAAAACAAATTATAAAAACTCTTATATTTCCCTTTTTCGCCACACCATCTTATTCACAACCCCAACATAACTCTGAATCAGTTTCACTACTTTCGTACTAACATTTTCGTCCACATAATTCGGTACATCTAGGCCATTGTCTCCATTTTTGACCATCTCAACAGCCGTATCAACAGCTTGCAACACCTGTTCTGTAGTGATCCCTGCCAAGATAAAATTTCCCTTATCAAGCGCCTCTGGTCTCTCCGTACTTGTACGGATACATACAGCTGGAAATGGATGGCCCAAAGAATTAAAATAACTGGACTCCTCTGGAAGCGTACCGCTATCACTGACCACTGCAAACGCGTTCATCTGTAAATGGTTATAATCATGAAATCCAAGAGGTTCATGTAACTCAACTCGTTTATCCAACTGAAATCCTCTCTGCTCCAAAAATTTTTTGCTTCTTGGATGACAAGAATACAAAATTGGCACATCATATTTTTTTGCCAGCTCATTAATTGCGGTAAAAAGATTCTGAAAATTCTTGTCCGTATCAATATTCTCTTCCCGATGTGCAGAAAGCAAAATATATTTTCCTTTCTCTAATTTTAACTTTTCCAATATAGTACTTGCTTCTATCTGTTTCATATTACTATGGAGCACTTCTGCCATTGGAGAACCTGTCACATAAGTCCGCTCTTTGGCTGTTCCCTCATAATTAAGGTACCTTCTGGCATGTTCAGAATAACACATATTTACATCTGCAATATGATCCACAATTTTCCGATTTGTCTCTTCTGGTAAACATTCATCAAAACAACGGTTTCCCGCCTCCATATGAAATATCGGAATATGAAGCCGTTTCGCACTAATAGCACTCAGGCAACTATTCGTATCTCCCAATATTAACAGTGCATCTGGTTTTACCTCAACCATCAATTTATAACTTTTCGCAATAATATTTCCAATCGTTTCTCCCAAATCGGAACCAACAGCCTCTAAATAATAGTTTGGTTCCCGCAATCCCAAATCATCAAAAAACACCTGATTCAAACAATAATCATAATTCTGTCCGGTATGCACCAAAATCTGTTCAAAATACGTATCACATTTTTTTATGACTGCCGCTAATCGGATAATTTCCGGTCTGGTTCCCACAATTGTCATTAATCTTAATTTACTCATTATCTATTTATTTCCTTTCAAATTCCTAATGCGAAAATAAAAATTGTATATTCCGAATCATTTAAGAAAAACAATATATTATTCTTGTACTTTTAAAAAATAAGTATCTGGTTTCTCCGGATTAAAGCATTCATTACACCACATAAATGTGACCAGATCGGTGTCTCCCTCATTTATGATATTATGTGTGTAACCAGTTGGAATATCCACCATTTCTATTTTGTCCCCACTTACATGATAATCAATCACTTCATCGCTGTCAATTCTTCGAAATTGTATCAACGCTTTTCCGCTGACCACCACAAACTTCTCGTTCTTCGTATGATGCCAGTGTTCCCCTTTCGTGATACCTGGTTTTGAAATATTGACAGAAAACTGACCTCTATCTTCTGTTCTTAGGATTTCAGTAAAACTTCCCCGTTCATCCACATTCATTTTCAATGGATAACTGAATTCATTTGTCGGTAAATAACTAAGATAAGTTGCATATAGCTTTTTTACAAAACCATTTTCTTCCATATCTGGCACATAAAGATTTTCTCTGCTCTCTTTAAAAGAATAGATCAAATTTACAATCTCTCCCAAGGTTATCGTATGAACCGTTGGAACATAACAATATCCTTGCTTATTGATATGATTTTCCCCTTTTAATGCTAAGATTAATTCTGCCACCACATCATCCACGTAAACCAGATTCATGACCACACTCGGGTCATTTACCTGAATCGGCAATCCGTTCACAATATTATTGCAAAAAGTTGCAATTGCAGAATTATAATTAGGACGACACCATTTTCCAAAAACATTCGGAAAACGATATACATAGATTTTTGCCCCCGTCTCTTTCCCATACTGGAACATTAAATCCTCCCCTGCTTTTTTACTCTGACCATATGGATTATCCAACTCTGCCTGGATAGAAGAAGAGATCATAATTGGGCAATAATTCTGATGCTTTTTTAACATATCCAGTAAGGTAGAAGCAAACCCAAAGTTTCCTTCCATAAACTCACTCTGTTCTTTTGGGCGATTTATCCCCGCAAAATTGAATACAAAATCACAGTCTGAACAATATATATCTAATAACGATTCATTGGAATCTATATCGTATTCATAAATAGTGAGATCTTCTGTCAGATTAAAAGATTTGTCTTTTCCTGTTCGTATATTATTTAAAGTCGTGATTAAATTTTTTCCAATGAAACCTTTTGCTCCGGTTACTAGGATTTTCATGATTGCTCGTTCATCCTTTCTTTACATAATTACCAATCACAGTTGCCGATTTGAATAGCAGTTCTGTCGGTAGATAATTTTCTTCAAAGAGAATATTGCGTCTCTATTCAAAAGCAATGGTAATTCCTTTAAATTTATTAGTTGCTACTTCCCTTACTCATAAATAGCAC
>JAAVYC010000242.1 GCA_022790905.1 Lachnospiraceae bacterium
AGATGAAAGAAGCCAACAAGAAAAAGGAAGAAAAAATCAAAGAGTTACAGGAATTCATCTCCCGCTTCTCCGCAAATGCCTCCAAATCTAAGCAGGCAACTTCCAGAAAAAAAGCGTTGGAAAAAATCCAGTTGGATGAAATCAAACCCTCCAGCAGAAAATATCCTTACATTGATTTTCGTCCGGAGCGGGAAATCGGCAATGAAGTCCTTACTGTAGAAGGGATCAGCAAAACCATCGACGGTGAAAAAGTACTGGACAATATTTCCTTTATCGTCGGCCATGACGATAAAATTGCTTTTGTCGGAGGTAATGAATTTGCCAAAACCATTTTATTCAAAATATTGACAGGTGAGATGGAACCAGACGAGGGAACTTACAAATGGGGTGTCACCACTTCCCAATCCTATTTCCCAAAAGACAACACAGCGATTTTTGACACAGACCTCACGATCGTTGAATGGCTTACACAATTTTCTGAAATTAAAGATGCGACTTATGTACGCGGCTTTTTGGGCAGAATGCTCTTTGCCGGCGATGACGGTATGAAAAAAATGAAAGTTCTCTCTGGTGGAGAAAAAGTTCGCGTTCTCCTATCACGTATGATGATCGAGGCCTCCAATATTTTAATCTTAGATGAACCTACCGATCACCTAGATATGGAAGCTATCACAGCTTTGAACAATGGCCTGATAAAATTCCCTGGTGTCGTGCTCTTTGCCTCTAGAGATCATCAAATTGTACAGACCACTGCAAATCGAATCATGGAAATTCTCCCGAATGGTACCATGATCGACAAAATCACCACTTACGACGAATATCTCGAGAACGATGAGATGGCGAGAAAACGTCAGGTTTACTCTATGTCTACCAGTGACGAGACTGATAATTAACCTAAGACACCGACAAAACAAGAACAAAGTGCTCAAAGCCTTTCCTAAATAAAACAAAAAAATTGGCATAGTCAGTAACCGGACTATGCCAAATCTTTTTCTTAAATATTTCCAAAATAATCTTGTTAAAACCAACTGTTAAAATTCATTCCTGAATTATAACTATTATAATTTCCATTTTTATTATAAGTATCTGCCTCTCTTCCGGCATAATAGCCAATCAGGGAAGCTCTGGTTGAAACCTGATAGCCATAAGAATTTCTTCCATTGAACATCTCTTCCACCTGGGACATATCTGCCTTTTTGAATGCCTCTTCATCAATTTCCAGCGTATTGTCCGCTTTAATTGTGATGCCCATTTTACTCAGACGTTCTTCATTTGCATTGGTGGCTGCAATCATGCTCTTTCTGTTGTTTGAGACACCACTGTTGATCGTCTTATTCGTGTCTCCGATCACCTTGTTATAGTTATCCACGAATTTCTTTACAGCTTTGTAAATCTTATTCTTATCATAGTCCTGAATGGTTTTTCCATCTTCGTCCTTTGTTGTCACTTTCTTAAATACAGATTTACTTCCCGTTGCTGTCAGATCGTCTGCTGCACTCTTAAGACCCTGTGCGTTCTCTTCCGTCGCCGTCAAAGTCTTCTCTGTGACCTTATCATTCTTCTTAGAATCATCATCCGAACTTGACGACGTTTTTTGCTTTCCATAATAAGCCGTCATCAATTTCTTATAACTTCCGTTACGGATACTTGCCCACTGACTCAAAATGGACGTCGTACCATTTCCAAATAATCCACCTGATCCAAATAATGTTGACATATCATCACTCCTTTGAATTTGCTTCATCGCTTACATCCATGTAATTGATTTTCATTTTCCAGTTATTCCTTATATCGGTATTATACACCCAATTATTAACGTTTACAAGTGTAAATCATTTGCTTTTTACTTATTTTTTCTCTCAATCTGCCAATCTATCGGTTCTATCCCGTTTTTTTCTAAAAAATCATTTGCCTGACTAAAATGTTTACAGCCAAAAAAACCTCGATAAGCAGACAATGGACTTGGATGTGGCGCCTTTAAAATGAGATGAGCAGGATTTGTCAGCATCGATATCTTACTCTGTGCAGGTCTTCCCCACAGCATATAAACAATCGGTCGATCCTGTGCATTGACGGCATGGATAATCGCATCTGTAAACTGCTCCCAGCCCTTCCCCTGATGGGAATTTGCCTGATGAGCTCGTACCGTCAAAACTGTATTGAGCATCAATACCCCCTGCTCTGCCCATTTTACCAGATAACCATTATCCGGAATCTCACATCCCAAATCCTCCTGTAATTCTTTGTAAATGTTCTCCAATGACGGCGGGATTTCGACATCTGGCTTCACCGAAAAACAAAGCCCGTGCGCCTGCCCTTTATTATGGTACGGATCCTGCCCTAAAATCAGAACCTTCACATCGCCAAGCGGTGTCAGATGAAGTGCATTAAAAATATCATCTGCAGGAGGATATACAGTAGTCTTACTGTATTCCTCTTTCACAAACTGATATAACTCCTTATAATAAGGCTTTCCAAACTCTTCCTGCAATGCAGGCAGCCAATCATTTGTAATCATTGCCATTTCCTCATCTCCTTACAGATACTCCCTGCCCAGCCAGATAATCCTTTAATTCCATGATTTCTAATTCCTTGTAGTGAAAAAGTGAAGCCGCAAGAGCCGCGTCTGCTTTTCCCACCGTCAAAGCATCGTAAAAATGTTCTTTGGTTCCCGCTCCGCCTGAAGCAATCACAGGAACTGAAACATTTTCAGCGATCTGGCGTGTCAGTTCAATATCATATCCCTCTTTTGTTCCATCACAGTCCATACTGGTCAAAAGGATCTCTCCTGCTCCCAAACGGTCTGCTTCCATTGCCCACTCTATCGCATCTTTTCCAACGTCTATTCTGCCGCCGCTTTTATAGATATTCCACCCAGAACCATCGTCTCTTCTTCTGGCATCAATTGCTACCACAACACATTGACTTCCAAATTTTTCTGCCGCCGCACTGATCAAAGTCGGGTTATCAATCGCCGAGGAATTGATCGATATCTTATCTGCTCCCTCTCTCAAAAGCACTCTGAAATCATCTACTGTTCTGATTCCTCCTCCTACTGTAAACGGAATAAATACTTTCTCCGCCACTTTACGAACCATTTCCACCACGGTTCCTCTCGCATCAGAGGTCGCCGTAATATCTAGAAATACGACTTCATCTGCTCCCTCTCTATCGTAAGCCGCCGCAACCTCCACTGGATCTCCGGCATCTCTTAAATTGACAAAATTGATTCCTTTTACCACACGCCCACTTTTGACATCCAAACAGGGAATAATTCTTTTTGTAAACATCCTACTCTCCTCCCTGAATCCTGGCAAAATTTTCCAATATTTTTAATCCCGTCATGCTGCTCTTCTCCGGATGAAACTGACAGGCAAAAACATGATCCTTTTCCACAGAGGCATCTATCACTGTACTGTATTCTGTCACCGCTTTTACAATTGATGGATCAGAGGCCTGCAAATAATACGAATGGACAAAATAGACATATGGTTCTCCTGAAATACCGTTAAAAAGCCTTCCATCATTTTGTAATTTTAATGAATTCCAGCCTATATGCGGTATTTTTAATCCCTCTTGATCCGGTATGCGTAAAATTTTTCCATCTAGAACATGAAGCCCTTCCACTCCCGGACTCTCCTCACTCTCCTCAAAAAGAAGCTGCAATCCCAAACAGATTCCCAAAAATGGCGTTTTCTTCTCTACAACCTCATGAATCACTTTATCAAGTTCATACTTTTTTAGATTTTGCATTGCATCCGAAAAAGCTCCAACTCCGGGCAAAATGACTCTCTGTGCATGTAAGATGGTCTTAAAATCTCTGGTAATAATACTTTCCTCTCCCAGAACCTGCAACGCCTTTTCTACACTCTTTAAGTTCCCGGCATCATAATCAATTATCGCTATCATTTTTTCGTACCCTGTCCTATATTCAACTTGCTAATCTTTTGTTTAATCTGAATACTGTAATCCTCTCTATCCCGGATCTCAGAAATTTCTCTTGCTTCTTCTTCCGTGATGCCAAATTGATTTTTAAGTGCCTCTGTAAGCTGTGTCTTAATTTTATTTAATTCTACTTCAAGTCCCTGCGCCTTTGCAATTTCAAGATTCTTATCATAGCGTCCGATTCCTCTTACTAATGAGTCGAGTGCCAATTCATATTCGTTTTGTCCCATCATAACCAGATAAGCATTATATTGTTCCTGAACCAATGCTATTGCTTCCACTTTTTCAAAGAGACTCTGATCTTTCTTTTTTAATTTCAGACCAGACAACTCTTCATATGCCTTTACATAATCCCCGCTGTCCATTGACTGTTTTGCTGAATTAACATAAGACGACCTTCCTATTCCATTCATGGTCAAAAGTATCAATACTAAAATGGAAAATACCATAAGGAAAATCAAAATTGCCGGTTTTTTTGGAATAGGCGGCGTATTATCTGGTTCTTTTGGCGGTTTTTCTTTCTTCACTTTTGGTTTCTTCTCTTTTTTCACTTTCGGTTTCTTCTCTTTTTTCACTTTCGGTTTCTTCTCTTTTTTCTTCTTTTTGCGTTCGTCCTTTTTTTCTTCTTTTACATTTTTATTCTTTGCTTCTGCTTCTTCTAGCTCTTTTAAAATCTGTAAATTTTCTTCGGATATATTCTCTAAATCTGTTTCTTCTGGAATTGTCACTTTTTTCAGCGACTCTGCTGTCTCCTCATCCTCTCCAAATAAAGTCAAAGATAATTTTGCAAAAAATCCTTTCTCCTTTTTCTCTTTTTTACTCTTCTTATCTTTCTTTCCCTTCTTGCCCTTTCTTTTTCCTGAGGACTCCTCTTCCGATTGTAAAATATGATCCAACTCGTCTCCCGAGAAACGATTCAACGGTACTTCTAACATGGATTCCTCTAATTCAATATTTTCTTCATCCGCTTTGAGTAAATCCCCAATCTCAGAAATATCCTCGTCATCTCCCATTCCATTCAATAGATTCAAAAGATCTTCATCATCACTCTCTCCCCCTAGATTGATCTCCGCATATCCAGGTTCCTCTGTCAATTCATTTTGTATCTCATTATCGGGTTCTAAATTCTCCTCTTCCACAGATAAATTCATACTTTCCGGAATCGGTTCTTCCACACTTGGTTCTATATCTTTCGGCAGCGCCTCTTCCTCTGTGAGTGACTCCAAACTTTCAAGCGGTAATTCTTCCTCTATCACACTCTCCACTGCACTCAACAGTTCAGCCACATCGGAATCTTCCTGTGTCTTTTCTTCTTTCTTCTCACTCTCTTCCTCTTTTTTTGTCTCCTCTCTCTCCATCTTTTCTGAAGCACCAGAAACAATTCCCTCTAAATCCTCAAAAAAATCGGTATCATCAGATTCGCCTCGCTCCAAATCATCTCCGCGCTCTGCTTCCAATTCCAGCTCAAACTTTTGCAGAAATTCATCTGTATCCTCTCCTGACAATTCTCCTTCAAATTCCTCTAAAAACGCTTCCTCTCTTCTCTGTTCTTCTTCTCTTTTCCTTCTCTTCTCTCTTTTCTGTTCCTGCTCACGTTCAAAACGGTGAAATGCTTCATCCACATCTTCAAATGTATCGTCTGCTTTCTGGTTATTTCCCAACATATTGGAATGATTAATACTGTTTAGCAGACTGTCTAAATAATCCTCTGTGTTTCCCACCAGACTCTCACCTCTCTATATTTTTTAAGGGATGTGATTTTGAGATCACATCCCTCTTCCATTTTCTCTCTCCTATTGGATACTATTTGGACTGGTCAATCAGTTGATCAATAGCACCTACCAAATTACCTATCTCTGGCTTCGTCAACTGTGCATCAGCCCCCAAAAGCTCTCCTTTTCTTCTCATTTCATCATTGACCAAAGATGAGAAAATAACCAGTGGAATCTCTCGAAGTTCTTCATCTTCTTTTACTAACTTCGTTAACCGATGGCCATCCATCAACGGCATCTCAATATCGGTAATGATACAGTGTACCTTATCCCGTACAGTACCCTCATCCTGGAACTCAACAATCTTATCCCATGCTTCCTGTCCATTTGCCGTAACAATTAAATTCGTATAACCCGACTTCTTCAAACAATCCGTAATAAGTTTGCTCAACAAAGGAGAATCTTCTGCAATCAAAATTGGAGAATCACAACGGTCTCTCTCTCCAAGTTCATCAATATCTGATACTTTCAATCCTGTCTCCGGATTGATGTCTGTCACAATCTTTTCAAAGTCTAAAATGACAACCAGTTTATCCTCCAGCTTAATCACACCTGTAGACACTCCATTATCTTCCACGTTAATTGTGCCATCTGGCTTGATAATATCAGCCCAAGACACTCTATGAATTCCAATCACCTCATCCACGTGAAAAGCAATATTTAATTTATTAAAATTCGTAATAATGAACAATCCTTTATTCTGTATCTCATCATCCATCAGGCCAAGACAATTCTTTAAATTAATCACTGTAATCATAGTATCACGCGGCATAAAAATTCCTTCTACACTGGGATGTGCATTTGGAATTGGCGTGATCGGCTGATAAGCTAAAATCTCACGGATCTTTGCAACATTAATGCCATAATGGTTATTCCCCAAAATAAACTCTAACACTTCCAGTTCATTCGTACCATTCTCTAAAAGAATATTTGTATCCATATCCGTTCTCCTCCCGAGTCGTTCATATACTGTCTCTATTATAGCAAACATTCAGATTGTTTGCACGATTTTTTCCCAAAAAAGTCGTATTTTTTCAATCTTTCGATAATTATTGCAGTTTTACAACATTTGAAGATGTTCCGTTTGTAACTTTCAGTCCCAAAGATTCTATATTTTTTACATTCTCCGGTTCTGTCTCAAATAAAAGTATACAATCCTGCACTTTTCCCTGTACAATCTTTCCCTGATAAGTACCCAGATCATTTAAAAGAATGCTGGTCTGTGCTCCCACTTCCTTCTTCTCATTAATGATTACGCGAAACTTCAGATTTTTAGAAAGCAAATCACATTCCACATCCTGCCCCTGAGCTTCTAAACTAATATGTAAAACCAGATACGTCTTTCCTTCCATTGCATCCATGGAAAAAAATTCCTCTACATAGGAATCCATAACTTCATGTCCTGCAAAAGAAGCCTTCAACCCATTTTCCAACTGCAACGCTTGCTGCAAGGAAACAGTCTTTGTCTTATCACCGGAACTGTTATCTTTACTCTGAGTTCCTTCCTTCTGGTTTTTCTCGTCCTGTTTCTTTTCATCCTGTTTCTCTTGTGTCTCATTTGCCTCTTTAGAAGTCTCTTCGGAATCCTTTTTTTCCGCCATCTCCAACTTTTCCGGCTCCACTTTTACAAGCCCTTCTTCCTGAGCTCTATTATGTTTTGTCACAATATGTGCCGCATAATTCGTAACCCTATTCTGATCTTCCTTTGTGAGATCATACGGCTTTTCTTTACATCCGGTAAAAAGAAGCACTGTTCCACAGAGCAATATACTCACTATTCCTTTTTTCCGACTCATGGCTTTCTCCTTAAATTCTTTTCCCTTTTCCTCTACTGTTGATGTTAACAGATTTTTTCAAACATATCAACCATTATTTAAACCTGTATCCAATTCACACCAAAATTCTACACCGTTCCCATGATTGCACACACCACACTCCCGGTGAAAAGAGTCCATAATTACCTTTACAATCGAAAGACCAATGCCACTGCCCCCATATTCTCTTGTCCTTGCTTTATCCACTTTATAGAATTTTTCCCAGATATTTTCAATGTCCTCTCGCGGTATTTGCTTTCCAGTATTAAAGACACTGACCCTGACACAATCTTCTTTTTTTGTATAGCGAATTGTAATCTCTCTCTCAAATTCTGTATGGTGAATCGCATTGCTCAGATAGTTTGTGAGCACTTCTTCCACTTTAAATTCATCCGCCCAGACATAGACTTCTTCCTTAGGATAAGAAATTGTAATCTCTTTTTGCTTTAGCATAATTCCGATAGAAGCTACCAGCCCCCGTATCAATTCTGTCAGATTAAATCGCTCCATACTGACAACATCATTGCCAAATTCCAGCTGATTCAAAGTCAAAAGTTTTTTCACCATCTGGTTCATTTTATCTGCCTCATCAATAATGACCTCACAATAAAAATCCCTGCTCTCTTCATCATCGTTAATACACTCCTGCAACCCTTCCGCATATCCTTGAATCAACGCCAGAGGCGTCTTCAATTCATGAGAGACATTGGAGAGAAACTCCTTTCTCATCTGATCTGTCTCTTCCTTTTTCTCAATGTCTTTTTTCAATTCATTATTTGCACTCTTTAATTCCGAAATCGTCTTTTCCAACGCTAGAGAAAGCGTATTCATATGTTCTCCTAGATCATCTAGCTCATTATGTCGTCTGCCCGGTTGATATTTGACATCGAAATCCAAATCTGTCATTTTTTTGGAAATCTTTGTCAGCTGTAAGATAGGCCTAACAATCCTGCGGCTCATCAAAACAGCGATACAGGCACAGACAAGCGTTGCCGCAATCACCACATATGCCAAAAATTCGTTGGCGATAAACACACTCTCTTGGATACTTGCAAGCGCTGTACGCATCAAAATAAGGTTTCCATCTTTTAAGGTTCCCCAAAGTATCAGATAATCAGCCTCCATCCTCTTGTCTGTCTGCCTCTCTATCACATAATTATCTGTTGCCTTTGTAACTTGCGTCTTTTGATTCTTCACACTGTCATAAAGTGCACTGTAAAACTGTTGTTTCAATTTATCTGTGTCATTAATAGATGAGAGCACGACTTCGGAATTCGGACTGATAACCAGAATGGAAATATTTCCATTCGCGCAGATTTTTTCAAACATAATCTCAAAATTCTCGTTTCCATATCCCCCGTAATCCGCCACACGGTCAATCGTATGGAAACCCTTCAACAATACTTTTTGCTTATTCACCATGTAAAATGATTCCAAAAAAGTATTATTCAAAAACCAGCACAGTAATACTGTGCCGGTCACCAACCCAATCATTGTACATGCAATATTTTTTGTAATGGAATATCTTTTCTTCATATGACTCCTATTTTTCCAATTTATAGCCCATGCCCCAGATGGTCTTGATATACTCGCCCTTTTTGCCCATTTTACTGCGCAATTTTTTTACATGAGTGTCAATCGTTCTCGCATCCCCAAAGTAATCGTAGTTCCACACATTATTGAGAATCTTTTCCCTAGAAAGAGCAATCCCTGCATTTTCTACAAAATAAGTCAGAAGTTCAAATTCTTTATAACTGAGTTCAATGAAATTGCCATCCACTGTGATCTGGTGTGCCGCCTTGTCCACAACGATTCCCTCAAAAGCGATCGTATCTTCTAGATGATACTTATTCGTCCTGCGCAAAATCGCCTCTACCCTTGCCACAAGTATCTTAGGACTAAACGGCTTGGAAATATATTCATCTACCCCCAACTCAAACCCCAAAAGCTCGTCACTCTCCGCTCCTTTGGCTGTGAGCATAATGATAGGCACCTTAGAATTCTCCCGAATCTCCCGACACACTTCCCATCCATTGATCTTGGGCATCATCACATCCAAAATAATCAGAGAAATCTCTTTCTCTTCATAAAAGATATCCAGTGCTTGTTCTCCGTCTGCTGCCTCTAACACCTCAAAATCTTTTTTTACCAGAAAATCCCTGACCAGTTTCCGCATACGGCTTTCATCGTCTACCACTAATATCTTCAAATGTTCCATGATACTGCCTCCTGATTTTTTCACTATTATAGGAAAAAAATATGTTAAAACTGTGTTTACCTTTCCGCTTCTTTTAACAACTGTTCTCTATTTTTCAATTCTTCTTCCCATGCGGAGTATCTATTAAGAATTTTATTCTCATAATTTAAAATATTCACATTGTCCGAGGTTGCCGCCAAAAACATCATAGTAGCCACCGAGATCGCCAAAATCAAAGATACAATCATAAAAAAATGACACCTGACTTTATAATTCCTATTTTTTTCTTTCTTTTCCTTTTTCTTGCTCTTCTTCTCTTTTATCGGTTCTTCTTTTTCGATATGTGTTTCCTGTCTTTTTTCTGCCGCCTTTTCTGGATAGTGAACCGCTATCATTGCAACATCTTCGTTGCGAATATCCGGAGCCATCAAAAGGCAATCCCGCAATTCTTTTAAAAAACAATATCCGGGAAGTGTCTCGAATAGATTCTGTTTCATAAGATTCTGGTATACCTGAAAAACTGCCTTTGAATTTTTTAGATCAATTTTGCCTTTTATATATTGAATCCCGTCCAACTCTCTTTGTGCTCGTTCCGCTTCTTCTTTCGATTGAAACAAAAATCCATTCACTTCATAGGTGTCCCGTAACTGCTCCATATTCTTCTCCTTTTTGTGTAAAACCATACCAGACAACTCTGTTTCTTTTAAGTATAAAAAATAGACTTTTGAAATGCAAGGTTTTATTTGCAAGTTTCTATATCATTCTGACAGAAACAGTCTTTTAAAATGAAACGATATCCTTTATAATAAAAACAATATTATCTCAACAGCACTAACACACAGGGAGGTTTTTATCATGATGTTTGACGATTTCGATAATACAGATTTTTATAAAGAATTTATCGAGGAACTTTTAGAGGCAAACAGAGAGGGAAAATTTGACGAGGTCTTTAACCGCGCCTACAGTATGGAAGTCTTTTCCATTGATGAATTGATTGATATCTATACATTGGTTGATGACGACTGCGTACAAAATTTCTGTTCTAAAAATGTTTCTACAGAGGCGAAGGAACTGGACGCTCTGCGTCTGGAAATATTGCGCTCTCTCTCCGAGGCCAATACGTCGTCTGTCGCCTTTGAGCTCGCCGCATGCTTTTTCGATCACTTTTCCAAAGGGGCCGACGCCATGGACCGCGGTGCTTTCGTCGAGGAAAGTATGACTCGTATCTTTAAATGTATCGCCTCTACCGGTTCCTGGTCTGAGTTCTTTGCCGGCGTGGAACCTGTATTTCACATTTACTATCCACAGTTTTCAGACCGTATCCACTTTGATTGTTCCCGTCTCGCCGGAATGACATGCAATCTAGAACGCGGAAAACAGATTATCGCTTTGGAAAATTGTCATCCAAGTTTTCGGGAAGCCTTTTCAAACCGAAAAGATTTTTCTAAAATGGCGTAAAATATAGCAAAGAGATACACATTTGTATTGAC
>JAAVYC010000017.1 GCA_022790905.1 Lachnospiraceae bacterium
ATTTTAGCAACATTGACCACTTTATCTTCAATTAATGTGATCGCATCTTTCATATCCTGTGTATTGCTTCCGCTAGTTCCGACAAAATGTGTCGCATTATAGTGGATATTATAGAAATTGATGGTAGATGCGAATTTGGAATCTGCCGGTCCGGCGAAGAAATTCAGACAACCGTCAAATGCCAAAAGCTGTTCTGCCTGTGTCACAAGATGGTCTTTTGCTGCCATTAAAAAGATATCGTCAAATCCTTTGCCATCGGTGAGGGCCTTTAACGGTTCTACCATGTTTTCTTCATCGCTTGTCAGGACATAATCGAGCGTAACACCGTACTTTGCAGCTTCTTCCACAGGATAGAGTCTCTTGGCCATATCGAGTTTGGCAGGTGTACGTCCCGTTACCACAAGGTGTTTTGGACGTCTTGGATTGTGAATGGCATAATCAATCGCCAAAAATCCCATCGGTCCCGTGCCCCCTAAAATGGCGAGAGAGCCGCCTTCTTTGATTCCCATGGTGTGATCGTAATCGTTGCGGTTTCTTAAATGAAAACTTGCCTTAAATCCGGCTACGATGCAAGAGAGCGGCTCCACCAAAGCACCTTCAAAAAAGGAATCTCCTTTATACGGAAGAAGGCATCCTTTTTCGATCGCTTCATTCATAATCACAACGTTTGTCGCTTCCCCTCCGACATACGGGAAAGAATATCCCAGGGAAAAGGTATCGGCACGACCGAGATTTGGCTGAGCGACAAATTTATCTCCCGGTTGAAACTGTTTTTCCCACTTTTTGCCGACTCTTGTGATAATACCACAAAATTCGTGTCCCATAATCACTGGATTTTGTGCCAGGTCATCTGGCAATTTCTTATGTTTTGCTCCCTGGTTGGAGACTTTGTAAGTAGACATACACAGACTGTCCGTTACGATACGGGCTTCGATTTCATCGTCTCCCATTGGAGGCAATTCGAATTCCTCCAATCTTAAATCTTTTACTCCATAAATGCGCACTGCTTTTGTATTCATAGCGACCTCCTTTATCCTCTATCGCAGGAAAAACTTTATTAGATTCGTTGTTTTAATATTATAAAAAAGAATGTTTTAAAATACAATAGTAGAAGATAAAATATAAGGATTGTGATTGCAGGACAATCGTGCTATAATGTTTGGCATGTGTAAAAGCACAGATGATTAAGAGGTAATAAAGTCATGGAAAAAACAAATGTGATGAGAATCTTGGACCAGAAAAAAATATCATATCAGCATTATGAATATGACAACACGAAAGCGTACAGCGGAATAGAGGTTGCGCAGATGCTTGGACAGGATCCGAGCAGGGTTTATAAAACGCTGGTCACTGTTGCAAAGAGTAGGAAGAACTATGTATTTGTCATACCGGTGGAAGAAGAGCTGGATTTAAAAAAAGCGGCGAAGGTTTCGGGCGAGAAGTCAATAGAAATGCTAAAATCCAAAGAATTGTTATCCCTAACAGGGTATGTGCACGGCGGTTGTTCGCCAATTGGCATGAAAAAAATGTTTTCCACTTTTTTACATGATACAGCGAGAGAACAGGAACGCATCATTTTCAGTGCGGGAAAGATTGGAACTCAAGTGGAACTTTCACCAGACGATCTCAATCAAGTGATTCGTGTTACATATGCAGATATTTGTAAATAAGGAGGTTACTATGATAAAGGCAATTTTAAGAGGAATGGTCATTGGCATCGCAAATATCATTCCTGGTGTCAGCGGTGGAACGATGGCAGTTGCGATGGGAATCTATGATAAGATTATTCATGCGGCGACACATCTGTTTTCCGAATTTAAAAAGAGTATGAAAGTCCTGCTCCCGATTCTGATTGGAGCGGCACTTGCCGTTGTGCTCGTGGCGAGAGTGATTGAGTTTGCTTTTGAAAAAGCGCCGATTCAGACGAATCTGCTCTTTATCGGGTTGATTTTGGGAAGTCTGCCGATGATGGCGCAGAAAGTCAAAAAAAAGAAACCACAGCTAAGCCATATTCTCTCTTTTGCGATATTTTTCGTGGTCGTGATTCTCTTTGCTCTTTTGGGGGAAGAGGAAGAAAGAGCAGCGCATCTGAGTGTCGATCTGATTGGTTATCTCAAGCTTTTCGGAGTTGGTGTTGTGGCGGCTGCCACGATGGTAATTCCCGGCGTCAGCGGTTCGATGATGTTGATGTTAATGGGGTATTACAATCCAGTGTTAAAGACGATCAACAGTTTTATCAGCCATCTCACGCAGGCAGATTTTGCGGGAATGTGGGCGGACTGCGGAATTTTGATTCCATTTGGACTAGGAGTTGTAGTTGGGATTGTTGCGATTGCAAAAATTATTGAAAAGATTTTTGAAAAATTTCCACTACAGGCATATTGGGCGATTATCGGGCTAATCATCGCTTCGCCGGTTGCAATTGTATTGCTCAACGATTTTTCGGGAATCAACTTTATGACAATTGCAACAGGAATTGTGATGTTAATTGCAGGAATTTTGATTTCCAGAAAACTGGGCGGGGAATAATCTCGCCATATCAAAGGGCAGTGGAACGCTCAGTTCCATTGCTTTTTTTGTGATGGGATGAGAAAATTCCAGCCGGTAAGAATGGAGAGCCTGTCTGCCTATATGTGTGTAATCGGGATAATAGAGAAAGTCACCGATTAGAGGATATCCCAGGTGTTTCATATGGACACGAATCTGATGCGTGCGACCTGTCTCTAATTGCAAAGAGAGTAAAGTGAGTCCATTTTGGGACTTTAGGCTCCGATAGTGAGTGATAGCAGATTCCCCATGTTCATAATCGACACAGCGTGTAATCAGAGAATCGTTTTCGCGGGCAATCGGCGCATCGATGGTTCCGCTGCCAGTGAGAGTTCCGTTTACAATAGCGAGATAGGTGCGGTGTATCCGGCGATTTTTCAATTCTTTTGAGAGGATGGAGGCAGAAAGCATGTGTTTTGCCAGAATCGTCAGACCTGTTGTGTCGCGGTCTAAGCGATTGATACAGCGAAAGATATAGGGCTGTTGCTGTCTGTAAAAATAGTCGGCAACGCCATTGGCCAACGTATTTTCGTAATTGTTTAAAGAAGGGTGGATCGGGGTATTAGCGGGTTTATTGACAACCAAAATATCTTCGTCCTCGTATACGATATCCAATTTCATTGGAATGGGAGGAATATGCTTAGAACTCTCGGTCTCCAAAAGTGTCACGGTCAGCACATCACCTGGATGCAAAAAATCTTTTACATAGAGCCAGCGCCCATTCGACATCAGGCTTTCTCTTGTCTTTTTTAGGTGAACGATGATACTTCTAGAATATCCCTGTTCTTTTAAAAAATCGTTTACGGTAATCGTTTTTTCTATTCGATAATGAAAAATTCGTCTCATATTAAAATCACTCCCAATTAAGAATATCGTAGCCAATGCCTTATAAAAAAGCAAGAGAAGAAAAGGAGAAAAAAGAAAAAAGGGAAAGGCACTACTACCTGTCAGCATTCATAGAATGATAAAAAAGCAGCTTTAAGGTGTAATTGTGAAAACTTTTTTATCTCCTCTTACCTTAGAAGAAGAAAAAGAATGCATAGAGAGAATGAAGGAAGGAGACCTTAAAGCGAAACATCAGCTAATAGAGCATAATCTAAGACTGGTGGCACATGTCGCTAAGAAATATCAGGCATCCGATGAAGAGATGGAAGATTTGATCTCCATCGGAACGATTGGATTGATCAAGGCAGTAGAGACCTTTAAAATAGAGCGTCAGATCAAACTCGCGACGTATGCGGCAAGATGTATCGACAATGAATTGCTGATGTATTTCAGGGGGAAGAAAAAAACCTCGAAAGAAGTATCTTTATATGAGCCGATTGGAACGGATAAAGAGGGAAATCAGATTAGTCTTCTCGATATTGCGGCAGGGGAAGAGATTGATGTCGTACAGAAAATGGAAGAATCTGAAAATATACAGAGGTTATACGGGTACATTCCGGAAGTGTTAAGCGCTAGGGAACAGAGTGTGATTGTCATGCGCTATGGAATTTTGGGAAATGAAATTCATACACAAAGGGAAGTTGCAAAAAAATTGAACATTTCACGTTCGTATGTCAGCCGTATAGAAAAAAAGGCGTTGGCGAGACTGCGGAGAAGATTTGAAATGGAAAAGGTCGAAAAAATATAAAAAGTGACTGATATTTCTTTTAAAAAGATGGAATCTGTGATATGATGATTCCATCTTTTTTATCTTATGGTTCGGAGTTCAAAAGCTTCGGACTCTTATGGCAATTCGCCAGATATCCCATATTGATCGGAGAAGGAGGAACATTGTATAGCAGTGTTACAACAGCCATTTTAAGAGGAATGGATGCGGTCTTAGTGCAGGTGGAGGCAGATGTGAGTGCGGGGCTTCCAGTATTTGAGATGGTAGGATTTCTCGCATCAGAAGTAAAGGAGGCGAAAGAACGTGTGCGCACAGCGTTAAAAAATTGTGGATATCAGCTTCCGGCAAAGCGGATTACGATCAGTTTTTCGCCCGCCGGAATACGAAAATCTGGTTCTGGATTTGATCTCGCAGTAGCGATAGCGATTCTTGCGGCGCTTGGGGTGGTATCTGTCCGGGAGACAGAGAAAAAAATTTTTTTAGGAGAGTTGAATCTAAGCGGCAAAATAGTTCCTGTGTCTGGTGTTTTGTCCATGTTAGCGGAGGCGGCAGAGCAGGGATATGAGACAGGTGTGGTTTCGCAAAAGAGTCTTTCGGAAGCAGCTTTGATTTCTGGAATGGATGTAGCGGGATTTTATCATCTAAAGCAGGTGGTATCCTATCTAAATAAAAAAGAGACAATGTATATGACAGCTCCCCAATTTCCTGATGAAAAAGGAGAAAAATATTTTGAGGGAGAACAGTTGGATTTTGCAGAAATTCACGGACAAAAGTTGCTAAAGCGTGCGTGCGAGATTGCCGTTGCGGGGAGACATCATCTTTTGATGATTGGCTCTTCGGGCGCGGGAAAGACGATGGCTGCGAAAAGAATCCCATCTATTTTGCCGCCTATGACGGAGGGAGAAAAATTAGAAGTTGCAAAAATTTACAGCATTTGCGGGATATTTGACAAAACGCAAAAATGGTCTGAGAGGAGGCCATATCGAAGCCCCCATCACACGATTTCCCCTTCTGGACTGGCAGGAGGCGGAGGAAATCCCATGCCGGGAGAGATCAGTCTGGCACATAACGGCGTATTATTTTTGGACGAGTTGACAGAGTTTAAGGCAAGCACACTCGAGATTTTGCGCCAGCCGCTTGAGGAAAAGCGAGTGCAGATTGTCCGAGCGCATGGAAATTATACATTTCCCGCAGATTTTATCTTGATCGCGGCCATGAATCCCTGTGCGTGTGGCCACTATCCAGACATGCAAAAATGTCGTTGCAGTGAGAGTGATATTCAAAAATATAAGAACAAGATCAGTCAACCGCTGTTAGATCGCATAGATTTATGCATAAAAGTAGAGAAAATTCCATATGAAAAACTATATGAGACGGGACAGGAAGAGAGTTCTGCTAAGATTAGAGAGCGGGTGATACAGGCGCATGAGAGACAAAAAAGGCGCTATGAAAAAGAAGAATTTTTTTATAATAGCCAGATACCGGCAAAGAAAATAGGAAAATTTTGCAACTTAGACACAGAACAAAAAGAATTGATGAACTGTTCCTATGAGAACTTTGATCTCAGCATTCTTTCTTATCATAAGATTTTAAAAACGGCAAGAACGATTGCAGATTTGGAGGACTGTGCAGAGATAAAGACAGAACATTTGCATGAAGCGCTCTGTTATCGTGCGATTGATCGCAACTTTTGGGAGAGTGAAAGATGAAGTATGATTATTGGTTGGATAATACGGGATTGTCCAATGCGAAAAAGAGAGCGCTGATAAAAGAGTTCGGAACGGCAGAGAATGTCTATTGTCAAAAGACAGAAGAATATCGAAAGATTGCGGGATGGAAAGATACAGATACAAAAAAGATAAAAGAGGCAAAAGAGAGCAAAAGAATAGAGCGAATGTGGGAAAATATGGAACAGGCAGGGATTCAATTTCTCTCGCAGTGTGAAAAGAATTATCCGGAAAAGTTAAAAAAAATCAGACAACCGCCGTTTGGACTTTATTATATCGGCGGGCTGCCAAAAGAAGAAAAAGTAGCCGCGATTATAGGGGCTAGAAGATGCAGTGAATATGGTTATTATATGGCAAAAAAATTGGGAGAGGCACTTGCGGGAAATGGAATTTCTGTGATCAGCGGAATGGCGGAAGGAATCGATGCGGCAGGGCATAAAGGGGCATTGCAGGGCGAAGGAAAGACCTACGGTGTGCTCGGCTGCGGGGTAGATATCTGTTATCCAGCACAAAATAGAGAACTCTATGAGACGCTGCAAAAAGCGGGAGGTGTGCTCTCAGAACTCCCTCCGGGAACTCCCCCAAAACCATATTTTTTTCCAATGAGGAATCGAATGATCAGTGGACTTGCCGATATTGTTATCGTGGTCGAGGCAAAAAGAAAAAGTGGTTCGCTCATTACAGTAGATTATGCGCTAGAACAGGGGAAAGAAATTTATGCAGTTCCGGGCAGGGCGACCGATGCACTCAGTTACGGATGCAACAATCTGATTCATCAGGGAGCGGGTATTGTTTTATCGGTGGAAGAGTTTTTGGAGGAATTAGAGATTGTTAAAATTGTGAGACAAAAAAAGCATAAAAATCGGGAACTGTGTCTTGCAAAAGAAGAATCCTTGGTGTATAGTTGTCTGAGCGTAGAACCAAAAGAGGTGGAACAGATTCTAAGAGAGACTTCTTTGGATCTTTCATCTGTGGCAGGAATTTTATTCCGGTTGCAGACAATGGGAGTCGTCAAAGAATCGTTTCGGCGTTATTATATAGAAGAATAAGGAACAAAAAACAAGGAGCTTTCACATGGCAAAGTATTTAGTAATCGTGGAATCACCGGCAAAAGTAAAAACAATTAAAAAATTTCTCGGAAAAAATTATGAAGTGGTCGCTTCAAATGGACATGTCAGAGACCTCCCCAAGAGTCAGATGGGGATTGATGTGGAAAATGATTTTGAGCCAAAATATATCACAATTCGGGGAAAAGGAGATATCTTGGCGAAGTTGCGCAAAGAAGTAAAAAAGGCGGACAAAGTTTATCTGGCGACAGACCCTGACCGTGAAGGTGAGGCAATTTCCTGGCATTTATCAAAGGCCTTAAAATTGGAGGAAAAGAAGGTCTATCGTATCAGTTTTAACGAGATTACCAAGAGCGCGGTAAAAGCTTCACTGAAAGAGGCGAGAGAGATCGATATGAATCTAGTCAATGCCCAGCAGGCGAGAAGGGTACTGGATCGCATGGTGGGTTACCGCATCAGTCCATTGCTCTGGGCGAAGGTAAAAAGAGGGCTGAGTGCAGGAAGGGTGCAGTCTGTAGCACTGCGTATCATCTGCGATCGAGAAGAGGAAATCAATGCCTTTATTCCAGAGGAGTATTGGACGCTAGATGCACAATTTCGTATTCCTGGAGAGAAGAAGCTTTTGACTGCAAAATTCTATGGGGATGAGAGTGGAAAAATTACGATCAGATCCAAAGAAGAGATGGAGCGGATTACAGGAGAATTAGAAGGGGAAGATTATCGGGTTTTAGAAGTCAAAAAAGGGGAACGGACCAAAAAAGCCCCGCTTCCTTTTACGACAAGTACGCTGCAACAGGAGGCTTCTAAGGTCTTGAATTTTTCTACACAAAAGACCATGCGTCTTGCTCAGCAACTATATGAGGGCGTAGATGTCAAAGGAAACGGAACAGTTGGTCTGATCACTTACCTGAGAACAGATTCCACTAGAATCTCTGAGGAAGCCCAACAGGCTGCAGAAATTTATATCAAAGAGACATTCGGAGAGAAGTATGCAGCGACTGCTCAGATCAAAAAGGCTGATAATAGCAATAAAATTCAGGACGCACACGAGGCAATTCGTCCCTCAGATATCACAAGAACTCCGGCAAAAATCAAAGAATCTTTAAATCGCGATCAGTTTCGTCTCTATCAGCTGATCTGGAATCGCTTTACCGCAAGCCGTATGAATCACGCGAAATATGAGACGACCTCTGTAAAAATCGGTGCGGGGATCTACCGCTTTACCGTATCGGCGTCTAAAATTATTTTTGACGGTTTTTTATCTGTATACATGGGTGATGACGACGAAAAGGGAAAAGGAAATGTTTTGTTGAAATCCATCGATAAGGATACAGAGCTGAAATGGGAGGCTTTCGATGAAAAGCAGCATTTTACGCAGCCGCCGGCACATTATACGGAGGCTTCTTTAGTCAAGGCGTTGGAAGAACTTGGAATCGGAAGGCCAAGTACCTATGCGCCGACGATTACGACGATTTTAGCGAGACGCTATGTGGCAAAAGAGAACAAAAATCTCTATGTGACAGAGTTAGGAGAAGTTGTCAATGTCATGATGAAAGAGGCCTTTCCAAGTATCGTGGATGAACATTTTACGGCGAATATGGAATCGCTTTTGGACAGTATCGAAGACGGAAATATTAATTGGAAGATGGTGATTGCGAATTTTTATCCGGATTTGGATGAGGCGGTCCTTCAGGCAGAAAAAGAACTGGAAAAGGTGAAGATAGAAGATGAGGTGACAGACGTCATCTGTGAGCACTGCGGCAGGAATATGGTTGTAAAATATGGTCCGCATGGGAAATTTCTTGCCTGTCCAGGATTTCCAGATTGTCGAAATACGAAGCCATACCTAGAAAAAACGGGAATCGCCTGTCCGCTCTGTAAACAGGAAGTAGTCATCAAAAAGACGAAAAAGGGAAGAAAATATTTTGGATGTGAGAACAATCCGGAGTGCGAATTTATGTCTTGGCAAAAACCAGCTGGAATAACATGTGAGAAATGTGGAAGTTTTATGGTGGAAAAGGGAAATAAGATTGTGTGTTCTAATACACAATGCGGTCACGTTTTAGATAGCAAAAAAGAATAGAAAATAAGAAAACAATAGAATTTGAAAGAAAGAGATTGAATTGTCTGACAAAAAATGATATTATATGAATGTAATGGGATTCTGAACCTAGAATGACAGGAGGTATAGGAATGGGCGTTCAGTTGTTGGACAAAACAAGAAAAATCAATAAACTTTTACACAATAACAATTCATCGAAAGTGGTATTTAACGATATTTGTGAAGTTTTAACAGAGATTTTGAGTTCCAATGTTTTAGTCATAAGTCGTAAAGGAAAGGTATTAGGAAGCAGCGAGATGGCTGGGATGGCGGAGATTGATGAATTGATTGTGGACGAGGTGGGCGGTTTCATCGATGCGGAGTTAAATGAGCGGCTGTTGGGAATCCTGTCTACGAAGGAGAACGTCAATTTAGAGACACTGGGGTTTGTATTGGATATTAAGAAGTATACGGCAATCATCACGCCGATTGATATTGCGGGAGAACGGCTTGGAACACTGTTTATTTATCGGGATAGCAGTGCGTATGACATAGATGATATCATATTGAGCGAATATGGGACGACTGTGGTCGGGCTTGAGATGATGCGGTCAGTGCATGAAGAAAATGCAGAGGAAGAACGGAAGATACAGATTGTGAAATCAGCAATCAGTACACTCTCTTTTTCTGAATTAGAAGCGATTACTCATATTTTTGATGAGATGGACGGTATGGAGGGAATTCTTGTTGCGAGCCGGATTGCGGATAGAGTTGGGATTACAAGATCAGTGATTGTCAATGCACTGCGCAAGTTCGAGAGTGCAGGAGTCATAGAGTCTCGTTCGTCTGGAATGAAGGGAACTTATATTAAAGTGATCAATGACGTTGTGTTTGATGAATTGGAAAAATTGAAAAGACAAAGAGAGAAAGCTTAAAAGGATTTAAGAAGATAAAGGGATTTATAGCACGCTATAAATCCCTTTTTTGTTCATTTTCATTCGACAGGATTCTTAGATGTTGTGGATGAATTAGCAAAAATCCACAAGATTCTGTAAAAATCCACAAAAAACCACTTGTCTTTTTTACAAGATAATTTATAATAGAATAAGATTAAGATGCATAAATATGTTTTATATCCGTAGACAAACATAGGTCGTTATATTTTTATAGGGAAGGAGAACAGAGAATATGATCACATCGGGAGCTTTTAATTATATTAATATATTAGATAAGGCTGCAGATGCCAGTTGGCTGCGGGAGTCGGCCATTACGAATAATCTTGCGAATGTGGATACACCGGGCTATAAGAGACAGGAAGTGGATTTTGAGGGGCTGTTAGAAAGAGAGCTTAGAAAGTCAAAATATATCACCTTGGATGAGAAAGTGAAAGATTTGCAGGGGGTGCATTTGAATCATTTGAATGCTACGACCTATACAGATTCGGCGAACTATTCTTATCGTCTGGATCGGAATAATGTGGACATAGACACGGAAGAAGTGGAGCTGGCTTCAGAGCAGATTCGATATAGTGCACTGACAGACAGTATCGATCAGGAATTTTCTAGATTGAAAAGTGTAATGGGATAAGGAGGAAATGAGAATGGGTTTATTTCAGGCATTTGATATCAGTGCTAGTGGAATGACGGCGCAGCGTTTTCGGACAGACATCATATCAGAAAACGTTGCGAATGTGAATACGACAAGAACAGAAAACGGAGATCCTTATCGCAGAAAGATTGTAACGTTTCAGGAAAAGGATGTCACACCGTTTTCCAATGTATTGCAGGGTACGAGACAACAGTATGTTGGAAATGGAGTAAAAGTGGTCTCTGTCTTAGAAGATGACAGTACAGATTTTATTATGAAGTATGATCCTTCACATCCGGATGCGGACGAGAACGGTTACGTATCCTATCCGAATGTGAATATTATAACGGAAATGACGAACTTAATTGATGCAAGTCGTGCTTACGAGGCAAATGCAACAGCGTTTGAGGCGAGTAAAGCGATGGCGCAGGCAGGATTGCAAATAGGAAAAAATTGATAGGGGGCGTTTAGGATCATGGATATTTCATCAATTTCAAATATATCATCCGATTATATTCAGGCGGCAGTGGATGCGTCGAAAGAGACAAAAGATCAAGGTTTTGATCAAGTGTTTCAGTCTATGCTCGGTATGGTAGAAGAAACCAATGAATTGCAGAATCAAAAAGATTCGGAAGTAATGAAATTTATGTTAGGCGATGCAGTAAATACGCATGATTTGCAGATTGCACAGAGTAAAGCAAATGAGGCAATTCAGTATACAGTTGCTGTGCGCGACAAATTATTAGAGGCCTATCGTGAGATTATGAATATGCAAGTTTAAATCGTGATGGAGTGAATAGGGCATGCAGGAAAGAATACAGGGAATTATAAAAAGAATTACAGATTGGTGGAAGAGATTTAATATCAGACAAAAAGCTCTGTTGATCAGTATTGTGGCAGTAGTTGCCGTGGCGATCGCGATTTTGACATTTGTCATGACAAGGCCTAAAATGGTGGAGCTGATTAGCTGTGAATCGGCAAAAGAAGCGAGCACTGTAAAAGAATTGTTAGAAACTGAGAAGATAAAGTATGAGACTTCTTCCGATGGTTTGAGTTTTTCGGTAAATGCAGAGGATGAGGCGAATGCTTCAATCCTTCTTGGATCGAATGATATTCCAACCAAAGGATATTCTATTGACAATGTTTTTGATGGAGGCTTTTCTTCCACAGAAGCGGATAAGACTAAAAAATATCAGTTGTATTTGGAAGAACGGTTTTCGGAGCAGCTCTCACAGCTGTCTAACGTTGAGACTGCTAGTGTGTCGTTGTCTATGCCGTCAGATGACGGTACGATCATATCCAAAGATGATGAGACTTATGCGAGTGTTATTCTGACCCTGGACGGAGAGATGGATGAAGATCAGGCGGCTGGAATTGCAAAGTACATAGCGACAGAAGTGGGAAATGATACGACGGACCGTATAACAATTATGGACTCCAATACAAATCTTTTATTCTCAGGCGGTGACAGCGATACGTCAGTAGGAGTTGCGGGCAGCAATCTGTCCTACCAGACAAAAATGGAAAATTTAGTCAAGGGTAATGTCAAAGATGTCATCATGGGAACGAATGTCTACGACAATGTAGAAGTGGGATTGAATTTGGCTTTGAACTTTAATAAGGAAAAAGTGACGGATCACCAGTACTATGTGGAAGAAGGACAAGAACAGGGATATCTGGATAAGAGAACTACTTTCGAGTCAGAATCGACAGGAAGAGGAGCAGCGACTCCGGGAACAGATACGAATGACGGCACAGAGTATGTGATGCAGGATGGTGAGGTTGGTTCTTCTACCGTGTCCGATGTCACGGAAGACTTCAGTCCGAGTGAGAGGATTACGGAGACGGAAGGGTCGATTGGAAATATAGAATATGACAATTCTTCTATTACGGTTGTCTGCAGTGTGAATCGCGTATATAATGAAGATACTTTGAAAAGTCAGGGGCAGCTGGATGATTTGACCTTCGACGAGTTTGCTGAGCAAAACAGCGACAGACAAAAGATCGATGTAGATGAAGACTTGCTGGCTGCAGTGGCAAACGCGACAGGGATTCCGCAGGATAATATTTCAATTGTAGCCTATGAGGTTCCATATTTTCAGTGGTCAGATGGCAGTGGAAGAACGGTTAGTGATTATTTGCAGATCGCATTGGCAGTCCTGATTTTTGCATTGCTTGGTTTTGTAGTATTCCGTAGTACAAGGAAGGAACCAGAAGAGATTATCGAACCAGAGCTCTCTGTTGAGACTCTTTTAGAGACGACAAAAGAGGCAGAGGGAGAATTAGAGGATATCGGACTGAACGAGAAGTCTGAGAGTAGAATATTGATAGAAAAATTTGTAGACGAAAATCCAGAAGCAGTAGCAGCATTGTTGCGCAACTGGTTAAATGACGAGTGGGATTAGATTATGGCAAATGAGGGATTAAATGGTGTTCAAAAAGCCGCGATTCTTTTGATTGCGTTAGGACCAGAGAAATCGGCGACTATTTTCAAACATCTGAAAGAAGAAGAAATTGAAGAATTGACTTTGGAGATTGCTAACACCAGAAGTATATCATCGCAGGAAAAAGAAGATGTTTTGGATGAATTTTATCAGGTGTGCCTGGCGCAGCAATATATTGCAGAAGGCGGTATTGGGTATGCAAAAGAATTGCTGGAAAAGGCACTGGGAGAGGAGCAGGCACAGAATGTCATCACGAAATTGACGGCATCCTTGCAGGTGCGCCCGTTTGAGTTTATCCGTAAGACAGATCCAAGTCAGGTGTTGAGCTTTATTCAGGATGAACATCCGCAGACGATCGCGATGATCTTATCGTATTTGGCTCCAGCACAGTCGGCGATGATTTTAGGAGCCTTGACGCCAGAAAAGCAGGCAGATGTTGCAAAGCGTATTGCAATGATGGATCGCACTTCACCGGAGGTTATCAAAGAAGTGGAAAGAGTATTGGAACGTAAACTTGCAACTCTTCTGAATCAGGATTACACGATTGCAGGAGGTGTAGATGCAATTGTTGAGATTTTGAATACAGTAGATAGAGGAACAGAGAAGCATATTATGGAATCTCTGGAGATGGAGCAGCCTGAATTGGCAGATGAAATCCGCAAGAAAATGTTTGTATTTGAGGATATTTTGCTTCTGGACGATCGAGCTATTCAGCGTGTGCTGCGTGATGTGGACAACAATGATTTGGGTATTGCGCTTAAAGGTGCCAATGAGGAGGTTCAGAACGCGATCTTTAAGAATCTGTCAAAACGTCTCTCTGCAATGATCAAAGAGGATATGGAATTTATGGGTCCTGTTCGTATGAAAGATGTAGAAGAAGCACAACAAAAGATTGTTGGTATTATACGTAAATTGGAGGATTCAGCTGAGATTGTAATTTCCAGAGGCGGAGGTGAC
>JAAVYC010000245.1 GCA_022790905.1 Lachnospiraceae bacterium
GGTATTCAACCCTCGCGGCATTTGTCAAATGTCGGTGCAAGCACGGCTGCTTGGCTCATTGTTCGCGGAAATAAAATCAGACATACAGAATAGGAAGTTTCATATGATTGGAGTA
This sequence comes from Lachnospiraceae bacterium, assembly GCA_022790905.1. Lineage (GTDB taxonomy): Bacteria > Bacillota > Clostridia > Lachnospirales > Lachnospiraceae > Maccoyibacter. The sequence continues at coordinate 116 of JAAVYC010000245.1, forward strand.
ATCGCGGGAACCGGCTCCTATGCGCCGGTTTTTGTCCTGGAGAATCAGGATATCACAAAATTTATGGATACGAGCGATGCCTGGATCCGGGAGAGAACCGGAATCGAGAGACGACATATCGCGAAAGGTGAGAAGACGACGTCTATGGCAGCAAAAGCGGCAAAAACTGCACTCGAGGATGCCAGTATGAGACCAGAAGAATTGGATATGATCATGGTATCTTCGGTTTCTTCTGATGTGCTCGTACCGTGCACAGCGTGTGAGGTACAGCGGGAAATCGGGGCCCAAAATGCATTTTGTTTCGATTTGAATGCAGCGTGCAGCGGATTTCTATTGGCGTACTGTACGGCCTGTGCCTACATAGAGAGCGGTATATGCAAAACGATATTAGTAATAGGATGCGAAAGTCTGTCTAATGTTGTGGACTGGAGAGACCGGGGAACGGCGATTCTTTTCGGTGACGGGGCCGGTGCAGCAGTCGTAAGAGCTGGACAGGGAGAGCGTTATCTTCCAGTTCTTCACTCGGACGGCGCGTTGGGAACGGCTCTGACGCTTTGTGGTCAGAACCATCACCATTTTTTTAAAGATTGTGAGGCAAACGATGAGGAAGACAATTTCTATATCCAGATGAATGGAAAAGAAATATTTAAGTTTGCAGTCAGAAAAATACCACAGGTAGTAGAAGAAGTGCTTTTGAAAAATAATATGACGAGATCTGATATCAAATATTATATTTTACATCAGGCAAATAAACGGATTATAGAATCAATAGCAAAAAAAATGAAGGAGCCAATCGGAAAATTTCCGATGAATCTGCAGGAGTACGGGAATACATCCTCCGCAAGCATTCCCCTTTTGTTACATGAATTAAATGAAAAGGGAATGCTACAGTCAGGGGATCATATCGTTATGGCAGGGTTTGGAGGAGGACTCACCTGGGGAGCTGTCATACTTACTTGGCAATGCTGAGTAAATGTGAGACACGACCTCGAAAGTAATGAAATATTTACAAAATAAAGAATAAAAAGGAGATAAAGAATGTTTGAAGAAATCAAAAAAATAATAGTGGAACAATTGGACGTGGAAGAGGGAAAAATTACATTGAATACTTCTTTTCAAGATGATTTGGGGGCAGATTCACTGGATCTTATGGAATTGACAATGGCGCTTGAAGAGGCTTATGGAATTGAGATCCCTGAGGCTGATGTGGAAAAGCTGATGACAGTGGCTGATGTTATTTCCTATATCGAAAACCATAAGGAATAGAGAAAAAGGCAGGGTAGTCATATGCGAACGGAAATAACAGAATTGTTGGGAATTAAGTATCCGATCATACAGGGAGGAATGGCGTGGGTGGCAGAATCTCGTCTGGCCGCGGCAGTCTCTGAGGCGGGTGGACTGGGAATTATCGGCGCTGCGAATGCTCCGGCCGAATGGGTGAGAGAGCAAATCCAAGAGGCAAAAAAAAGGACAGAGAAACCGTTTGGAGTCAATGTCATGCTCATGAGTCCCTATGCGGAGGAAGTGGCGCAGGTTGTCGCAGAAGAAAGAGTTCCTGTGGTTACCACGGGTGCGGGTAGTCCCGAAAGATATGTAGGGCTTTGGAAAGAAAAAGAGATCAAAGTCATTCCAGTCGTCGCCTCCGTTGCGGTGGCAAAACGGATGCAGCGCTGCGGCGCCGATGCAGTGGTAGCAGAAGGATGCGAATCCGGCGGTCATATCGGTGAGAGTACAACCATGACGCTGGTGCCGCAGGTTGTGGATGCGCTTACGATTCCAGTAATCGCTGCGGGAGGTATCGGCGATGCGCGAGGAATTGCGGCGGTATTTATGCTGGGCGCAAAAGGAGTTCAGATGGGAACACGCTTTATCGTGACGAAAGAGTGTCAGGCCCATCAGAACTACAAAGAGAAAATTTTAAAAGCAAATGATATCACAACAAAGGTAACTGGCAGAAGTACGGGTCATCCGGTTCGGATTTTAAGAAACGAGATGACAAGGAAATATCTTGAGTTAGAAGAACAGGGAGCATCTTTGGAAGAATTAGAGAATCTTACGGCCGGTGCATTGAGAAAAGCTGTGCAGGAGGGCGATGTGAAAAACGGCAGCGTGATGTCGGGACAGATCGCAGGATTACTTACAGAGGAAATGACTTGTAAGGAATTAATTGAAAAACTGGTGAGTGAAACAGACGAATTATTAAAAGGAATGAAAATCTATGAGTAAAACAGCATTCATTTATCCGGGACAGGGAGCGCAAAAATGTGGTATGGGGGTAGACTTTTACCAAAACAGCGAGATTGCCAAGGAAATTTATGACCAGGCAGATGCATGTCTGGAATTTGATTTGAAAACACTCTGTTTTGAAAAAAATGAGATGATTCATAAGACGGAATATACGCAGCCTGCCATGGTGGCAACCAGTCTTGCTATGACGAGAGTTCTGATGGACCTGGGACTGGAACCGGACATTACGGCTGGATTAAGCTTAGGGGAATATGCTGCGATTGCCGTGGCAGGCGGAATGAAGGATTTGGATGCCGTCTGGCTTGTCAGAAAACGTGGAATACTTATGCAAAGTGTTGTACCAGAAGGCGTGGGAACGATGTGCGCCATACTCGGAATGGAAGCAGCGGATGTAGAGAAGGTGCTTTCTGAGGTAGATGGAGCAACTATTGCGAATTATAATTGTCCGGGACAGATTGTCATTACGGGAAAAACAGAGAGTGTACAAGAAGCGGCAGAACTGTTAAAAAATGCGGGAGCAAGAAAAACTATGCCGTTGAAAGTGAGCGGTCCGTTTCATTCCCCTCTTTTGTTTCCGGCGGGAGAAAAACTGCGCGAAGAAATTGATAAGATTGCGATACAGCCGTTGCAGATTCCCTATGTGGCGAATGTGACAGCTCAAAAGACAGAGGAAAAAGATCAGATCTGTGATCTTCTCTGTAAAGGATTATATTCTTCCGTCAAATGGCAGCAAAGCGTGGAAAACATGATCCTAGACGGCGTAGATACCTTTATTGAGATTGGACCTGGAAAAACTCTCACCCAATTTGTAAAAAAGATCAATCCGGATGTGAGCACATACAATGTTTCGAGATGGGAAGACATTCAGAAAGTGACAGGTGAGCTATGTTAGATGAAAAAGTGGCGGTAGTAACAGGCGCTTCTAGGGGAATCGGAAAGGCAATTGCATTGGAGCTGGCTGCAAAAGGAGCTCGGGTAATCGTAAATTATAACGGTTCTAAGGAAGCGGCAGAAACCGTAGTACAGGAGATTCAGGATGCAGGCGGTAATGCAGAGTGTTATCAATGTGATGTTGCAGATTTCAAAGCCTGTGAAAAATTTATCGGTGATCTGATTCAAAAATACAAAAAAATAGATATTTTGGTGAACAATGCCGGAATTGTCAGAGATAATTTGATGATGAAGATGTCAGAACAGGAATTTGACGCGGTCTTAAATACGAATTTAAAGGGATCATTTCACACCATGCGTTTTGTATCGAGGCAGATGTTAAAACAGCGGCAGGGAAGAATTGTCAATATGGCGTCCGTGGTGGGAGTCGTCGGAAACGCGGGACAGGTCAATTATGCCGCCTCAAAGGCGGGAGTTATAGCGATGACAAAGAGCGCTGCAAAAGAACTGGCCTCTCGCGGTGTGACGGTCAATGCAGTGGCGCCTGGATTGATTCAGACAGATATGACGGAAAAGCTTTCGGATTCGGCAAAAGAAAAAATGATGGAACAGATTCCGCTCGCAAGACTCGGGAGAACAGAAGATATTGCTAAGACAGTGGCGTTTCTCGTCTCAGACGATGCGGGATATATTACCGGACAGGTGATTCATGTAGATGGCGGAATGGTAATGTAAGGAGAATGAAATGAAAAGAAGAGTTGTGGTTACAGGTCTTGGAGCAGTGACAC
>JAAVYC010000018.1 GCA_022790905.1 Lachnospiraceae bacterium
GTAGAGAGTTCTTTGATCTGCTTGTGTGCAAAATCACGGATCCCAAAATAATCGAACAGCTCCGATTTTCTCCGCTCTAACTCTTCCTGTGGCACACTGTGAAGTCTGCCAAAAAATCCAAACATATAATCCACATCGAATTGTTCGTCCAATTTAATGTCACTCGTCAAAAAGCCGATACGCTTCCTGACCTCCTCCGGTTCTTTTGCAACCTCGTATCCCTCCACAAGAATGGTTCCCTGCGTCGGCTTAATCAGCGTCGCAATACAGCGCAGCGTTGTTGTCTTACCTGCACCGTTTGGTCCAAGCAAGCCATATATCTCTCCTTTTTTGGCCGTTAAACTCAAATTATTTACTGCTGTTTTTTTCGGGTTTTTCGTCTTAGATTCCGCCATCTGCTTTTTATTCAGCTTATAAATCTTCGTCAGTCCCTTAATCTCAATCATAGCATCCTCCTTCTTGTATCACTCTATTAGTACAACATTTTACTATAATATAAAATTTCTTTCAACCTCTCTTCCCCGTTTTCCATATAAGATATCGCCAAAAATCCTCGACAAATGCAGTATTTATGGGAAATTTTTTTGTATATTTTTTTCTTCTATTTTTTATTTATATTATAAAATAATATAAATAGACTCTGTGGAAATTGTCCAAATTTTGACAAATCTCTTCCACAGAGTCTATATAAATTCTATCATTTGTCCGCTAACAGCATTCTTTCATCCAACAGGCATACGTTCTTTCGACGAAGCAACTAAGACTCGTTTTAAAACAGCGTCAGAAAATAACACTTCCTCTCCAAAACTGACAAGTCCTTTCCTAGCGTGAACTTTTTCTTTTAAACCTTCTGGTAGCAAAGAGACATCCGCTACCTCCAACATTGGAATATCGAATTCACTGTCCCCTGCAGCAAAAATAGTTTCCGCTTTTCTCTTCATTCGAAATCTCTTTAAAGCCTCTCCTTTACTCAACTTTTTAGGGACAACATATACCTTTACTCCATTGCCAAACACATCCACCAAACTTAAATCCAGGAACTTTTTTAAGTTCTGAATCGATTCTTGCGGTTTCCTACTTTTTGTAAATAAAAACAGACTCCGGATATTTCGGATTTCAAAATTTCTATTTTCATCTTTTTCCAGATAATATTCTGCCTTTTTTAGCTCCGTCTGACAATCCAAAACACTTGTTAAAGATTCTTCATACCACGCCGCATCTTCTTTCCCATGCTGCAAAAGAACGCCGCCGTTGCTGACTAACGCATAATCCGGAAGAAAACCGAGATCAATTCTCTGATATTGTTCCAGCGTTCTCGTCGTTATGGGAACAAACAAGACCTGCTTTTTTATCTGCTGTAATAATTGATAAGACTGCTCTGTCATAAAAGAAACCTCACGATTCTGGTAGATTTCCACACAGATCTTTTCATTTCCAATCTCATGCTTATAGGAATAGATCAACGTATTATCCAAATCAGAAGCAAAGAGAATCATACTTCTTCATTCTTTCCAAAGATACATTTTCTAAGCAAGTCCACTGGGATCATCGTCACAGCAAGCAGCACCACCGCAATCCATCCCTTGATTCCAAACGGAACACAACTGAACATATTTCCGATCCAGGTAAATGCCGTAAACGGTATCAAAGCCGCATTTACAATCAGTGCCTGTACAATGACAATGATAAAGAACACTTTTAAGAATCCAGTATTCTCATCCAATCCCCTAAAAATCCCGAATCTGTCGTCTCTGACATTAAAGCCGTTAAACAGAGCGCTCACGATAAACAGTACAAAATATCCCGTCAAATGCTGCTTTTCATTCTCGAAAAGATTTGCAAAAAACGGCAGTTTCAAATACAAAAAGCTGATTACGGTAAGCCAAGTTCCCATTGTAAGGATCTGTATCATCATCTTTTTATTCACGATACTCTCATCACGTCTTCTCGGCTTTTCCCTCATATATTTTTCAAGTGCCGGTTCGTTGCCAAGCATAATTGCTCCGAGTCCATCCATAACGAGGTTGACAAACAACAAATGTGTTACTTTCAACGGTTCATCCACTCCAAAAAATGGAGCGATGGCGCTGACTACCACGGCCGCTACGTTGATGACTAACTGGAACTTACAGAATTTTAAGATATTGTGATAAATCGTTCTTCCATACCAGATCGCGTCCTTAATGGATTTAAAATTGTCATCCAAAATTACAATTTTCCCAGCCTCTTTTGCGGCTTCTGTTCCACTTCCCATTGCAAATCCAACATCTGCTCTTTTAAGAGCTGGGGAATCATTCACGCCGTCTCCTGTCATACCGACAACTAGATTCATCTCCTGACAGAGTCTGACCATTCTGGATTTATCTGTCGGCAAGGCTCTTGCAATCACTCGTATATCATGAATGATTTCTTTCACTTCCTCATCCGACATTTCGTTTAATTGCGCCGAAGACAATGCCTTATCGGTATTTTCTTTTAAAAGTCCCGCATCTTTTGCGATCGCCACAGCCGTCTCTAAACGGTCACCGGTAATCATGACAACCTGAATACCTGCATTCTGCACTTCTTCGATTGCCTCTCTCGCTTCTGGCCTCACATCATCTCGAATTCCGACCAGTCCAATAATCACGATATCGTCTTGAATGGTATTTTCCATCAACTCTTTCTCAGAATACCCAAAGGCGAGTACACGCATCGCTTTTGATGCAAGTTCATCAATTTTTTGGTCCAATACTTTTTGATCCAGAGGTTTTACCTCTCCATCTGCGTCCAGGTATCTCTTAGCCTTCGCTAAAAGACGCTCCGGCGCACCTTTATAAAAAGTCTTGTTCAAACTGCCAATTCGCGCCTGACTGAATTTATTTGCAGAATTAAATCCCTGCGAACAGACTACATGGCATTCTTGATCTGCTTCTAAGCTGTGGAACACCTTTTCCCCGAGAAATTTCATCAGCGCCTGATCTGTGGCGTTTCCTCCGATGACTCTGTGCTCGGCATCAAACATCGACTGTGTATTCTTTCCAATCGCCAGATTCAACAGTCTTTTCACTTTTTCATGGTGTTCTAATTCTGCAATCTCAATGGATATTCCATCCGCAGTAAAGAAATCTACGACTTCCAACATTCCCTTTGTAATCGTACCAGTCTTATCACTAAACAGAATATTCAAAGAACCAGCCGTCTCGATACCTTCCGCTTTTCTGACTAAGACATTGTGATCTAACATCTTACTCGTGTTCTGCATAAGCACCAGTGAAATCATCAGAGGAAGCCCTTCTGGAACGGCACAGACAATGATCACAACGGCAAGCGATACCGCTCTTACAATATCTTGAATAATCCCCTGCGCTCCAATAGCAAAATAATCTGCAGGACCGCCTGCATTTACAATAAAATAGGCGAAATATAGTACGGCAATGACAATCGCACCGATATATCCAAAGGTTGAGATTTGTTTTGCTAATTTTGCCAATTTCACTTTCAACGGAGAATCCGGCTCATCTTCTTGCATCTCTTCCGCCATCTTGCCCATCATGGTCTTTAATCCGACTTTTCTGACGTCTAAGACACCCTCTCCATCGAAAACAACAGCGCCCCGGAACAAGGAATGCTCGTCCACAAATGTATCCCCTGTGATATCCTCGGCAAGCTCAAAATCTTTTGGCGCCTCTTTTTTCTTACACTCTTCTGCCTCCCCATTTAGGGCAGAATTATCCACACGCAGATTACCAGAAATTAGAATTCCATCTGCCGGAATTTTATCTCCCGATTGCAGCAACACCTTATCTCCCGTTACTACATCGTCCACATCAATGACCGTTATCACACCATCCCGATATACTTTGCACTGATCTTTTTTCGTACTGTCTTTTAATTCCCTGTACTTAGTATCGCTCGCGACCCCTGTCTTTGCTGATACGGTCGCCACAATCAGTACGGCAACGATTGTTCCAAGCGGCTCATAGATTTCCGCATAGCCGAAAAAAAACATTACGATCATCAGCGCCGCAATCGCTAACAAAATCTTGATCATCGGATCACCGAACGTCTCTTTGAATTCCTCCCAGAATGTCGTCGGTTCTGAATCAGGTATCTCATTCGAGCCATACTGTTTCCTGGATTCTTCGACCTCCTGTTCACTCAGTCCTTTATACTCCATTTCTTCCTCCTTTTATCATATATGCATAAAAGAAGAAGAAATCTGCCATTTTTCACAGTTTCTTCTTCCTGTTATCGTAACTGTTTTTATCGATATCGATTTGCAAGTTCTCCAATTCCAGGATCACTTGTGCCCTGTCCTATAGCATTGAATTTCCACTCTCCATTATGTCTATAAATCTCTCCAAAAATCATAGCCATCATGCCGGAATAGTCCTCCGTCAAGTTGTACTTGCACATCTCTTTATTACTTTTTCCGTCTACCAGACGGATAAATGCATTCTGAATCATGCCAAAATGCTGGTTTCTCTGTGTCGCCTGATAAATATTTACCACAACGACAATCCGGTCATATTCTGCCGGAACATTGGCCAAATCCACCAAAATCTGCTCGTCATCTCCTTCTCCTGCTCCAGTGAGATTGTCTCCCATATGTTGAATCGTTCCGGATTTATGGCGAAGATTTCCAAAATATACAACGTCTGACGGATCCTCCAACTTCCCATTTTTCAACAATAATGCAGATGCATCACAGTCAATTGGTTTCGGTTTTGACGAAAAAAATCCACCTTTCTTTCTGGGAGCCTCATCCCAGCCCAGGCCCACCATGACCTGAGAAAGTCCGGCGTTCTCTTTTGAGAGACTGACTTTTTGTCCTTTTTGTAAACTGATTGACATTTATTTTCCTCCTATGCTACTTCAATTCCATAGTGACCGCAAAGTGCAGCCAATCCGCCTTGGAAACCACTTCCAATCGCATTGAATTTCCACTCTCCATTATTTCGATAAAGTTCGCCGACTACTACAGCCGTCTCAATCGAAAAGTCCTCTCCGAGATCATAACGGATCAATTCCTGGTTCGAGGACTCATCTACAATTCTGATAAAGGAATTGGAAACCTGGCCAAAGTTCTGTCTTCTGCTCTCCGCTTCATAAATTGTAACCGTAAATGCAACTTTAGAGATATTTGCAGGGATCTTACTCAGATCAATCTGAATCTGCTCGTCATCTCCTTCACCCTCTCCAGTCAGGTTGTCTCCCATATGTTTTACAGCTTCGCTGGCATGAACAAGGTTTCCGTAAAAAATAAATTCTTTCTCAGATGGACACTTTCCGTCTTCTCCCAATAAAAACGCCGCCGCATCCAGATCGAAGTCAGAACCGGAGTCAAATGCATTGACATCCCAGCCCAGACCAATCATGATATTTTTCAGTCCTGGATTTCCTTTCGTCAGATCTACTTTCTGTCCTTTTGATAAATTAATTGGCATTGTCTGTACCTCCTTTTATATGATTAATTTTTGTTCGTTGGCATATGATACATTTTGTCAAATTCCGTTTTGATATTCTCGAGTCTCGCCTGATCCTCCACACGCTGTCTTCTCGCATTCTCCTGAATCTGTCTCGTCTCATCAATTCCATTCATAATCGTACGCCAGGTCCTCTCTAACGTCTCTATTTTAATCGAACTTCCCGATGCCAGGCGTGCCGTCATTTTCGACTGTTCCGCTGTATTGCTGGCATTTTTGATCAACATCTCATTTGTCTTCTCATCCAATGCGGACATCGCCTCCGCCTGGATTCTCTGGCGTTTGAGCATAATCGCCTGTGCAAGCGCCTGTTTAAATACCGGAAGCGTCACGATAAACGCGGAATTGATTTTTCGAACCAAGTTCATATTGCTAAATTCCATGGTCTTAATCATTGGAACAGACTGCATAGCAACATTTTCCGCTGTTCTTAAATCCTGCGTCCTCTGCTCCAACATCATCAGTGCCTGCTGCAGACTCTGAATCTCAAACTGTATGGAATTGTCCCCTGTGGCCTCCATGTCTGCCTGGCGCTTTGCAATATATTCCTCCAGTTCCCGACAGCCTTGCTCCCCGGCCAAAATATATTTTACCAGTTCATGATAATAATTCACATTCGCCTCAAACATCTGGTTTAATTTACGGTTCGACTGTTTGATCTCCGATTCATACTGTTTTAACTGTACATAGATCTTATCAACCTCATCGCCCATCGTATGATATTTATTTAAAATCTTTTCCAGCTGCTTTTTTAAATTGTTAAATAATTTTCCAAACAGTTTTGGATTTTGCTGAATCTCATCAATGTCAAATTTCGACATGATTTTTGCCAAATCATTTAACATCGTACTCGAATCATCCAATTGGGACATGTTCATGCTATTTAACACAATGTCAGAAGCCTTGGAGATCTCTTCCGCCGCCTCCGCCCCAAATGAAACGATCGTCTCTAAATTATTTACCTCAATGGTACTGACTAACGCATCCACTTCGGCAGAATTTACAAGCGTCTCATTTAGATTTTGTCTGTCAGCCATAATATCATATTTTTCTACCACTTCAATTTCATTCTTTTCCTCTGCGACTACCTCCGGCTGTGCCGCTACCGTCTTGCTAAAATCAAGTCCCATATTCAACTACCTCTCTTAAATATTCTTTCACGCCAGGACCGGTGTGAATTGCCAGACGGAGTATTTCCCATATCGGGCGTATGTAAATCATAGACATAGTCGCCGATCTGGTGCTCCTCCATCGTTCGTTTCTGAAAAAACTTCTCAACGCTCTGATAACCGGTTGGTACAAAAAACACCACATCAAATCCCACCAGATTTAAAAATGCTGTTAAAATACTGTCCTCCAAAGAAATGATCTGTTCTGTTGTGTTGATATAGATCAATTTTGGATTCTTCTTCGTAAAATCAAACTTTTGAATCATTCTGACAATATCTCTGTTCAGATTCAACACAGTGGCGATAATCGTATATTCCGTCCCATTCTCAAAGGTGCCTTTGATCGCTTTTTGCTCGATTAACAACTGTAATTTATTTAAAATGTGATCTTGCATCTCTTCTCTTAAAAATCCATACGGATATCCCGAATGATTTTTAATCTTATTCCTCTGAAGTCTTCCATTTTTCCAAAATTCCGTCACATATGGTTTGATCGGATTGGGATCCGTGGACTGAATAAACGGTGCCTTTTTGATCAGGAAGGTATCTCCCGTCTTTAAAGCTTGAATCCCCGACCAATACGGCTGAACCATTCCACTTTTTATCCCAGATACTTTTGCGAAGATAACCGGAATATTTACCACCGAATCTACAATGCTGAAATTTGGTCGGTATTTGACTTCCTGATCCCATAAAATTGCAATCTCCTCATACATGGTCTGAAGGGTTACAGAAACCGCTTTTTGATACTGTTGATTTCGATATATCCCGGAATCCTGATACATAATCTCGTCTAAGTCTCTCTCCGCATGATAAGCGGCAGTCCCCATGTGTATCTCAGAGGTCTCTTTCGGATAATGTTCCACAATCATAGACTCTGTATCGTTGATCTCATATAACTTCTGATCTTCCAACACGCATTTGTGATTTTTATTTGGAACCAGAATCAACACATCCACGGGCAGTTTTGCCAAAAACTTCAAAAAAATTGCCTCACTGTCATTTTTACAGCCCCCAAGATAGATCAAACAGCTGATATCTGGCCATTTCCAGCCCGCAAACAATTCCTTTTGATAGCGTCTCAACCAGCACAATAGATAAACTGCTCTGTTGGTAAGCTTGTTCAAATTTATAGTTTCCTTTTGGGCTTCCTCTAACATAACATCGATAAAAGCCTTATTCATCAGTCTTTGAAGCTCTATATCTATAGAATATCCTATGTTATTCGACAAGTCCAGTAACATTTGCTCTTGATTGCTATAATTTTTTCTGCGAATCTCTCCAATCTCTTCTGTAGACGGAGATGGAATCATATTTTCAAGTACCACAACTTTTCTTCCGCTGTTTTTCAATTCTAACTGAAACTGATATAACTCATTTAGATATGTGAGTTTATCCTCCACTCCGTTGATTCTGCAAAAACAATTATAAAACAGGTTCGGATCCATTCCTCGATTTTGCACACTCGTCCTAAAATCCTCGAATCCTTTTCCCTTTATCCACGCATTGGTACAATTTAATAACGTTGGCTTTGTCCCATACAGTTTTTGCATCTGAAACTGTTCTTGGAGCTCTTTTTGTAATTTTCTCAAGCTAAAATCTTCGGGAAAAGATCCCATCTCTTCCAGCTGAAAAAGTTTGGATAGTTCTGAATTTGGATCTGATTTCAGATAAACCTGATCCCCTCGATATTGCAACAGCACGATATCACATCCCGCACGTGATAAAATGGCCATTAATTTCAGCTCATAGATGCTGATCTCTCCTTCGTACAAAATTTTAGGAAGCTCTTCTTCCCCGAGATGATTGATGATTCGTTCAAATTTATAATAGAGCCAGCACATAAATTTGATATAGGCATTTTTCAGTATATTGTCATTTTTTCCGGCTCTTCGCATCCCGTCCAAAGTATCGTAGAGAGATTCCGCGACATATTTTCTTGGAAGATCATTCATCCTTGGCAGCCACTTTTTCAGACTCGTCATAAAAAATCCTACGTTCATCTGAAAATCCATGCCCATCATTTCTGCATAATAAGAGAGATTTTTCTCATCTGGATTCGGTATCTTTCCTTCGATAACGACGCCATTTTTCCTCGCCGCTTCATAATATTTCAAAATAAACGCTTTCACAGTCTCATGATATCCGTTAATCCGATAAAAATAGACTCCCTGGCCGCCGCGGTCACCAAGCTTTAAAAAATAATCGTCCAAATTCCGGAGTGACCCATGTTCAAACATAACTTCCCTTTTCACCTTTCATATCTGCCACTTTTGCTGCCTATATCTTTTTATGTAAATCCTTTGATAAATCCCCATATATTTTCATACCCAACCGCCAGATTGAGATTCTGTCCATTGTCGATTCCCGCCGTACTGATTCCAATCACTTCTCCCATCATATTCAATACTGCTCCACCGGAACTTCCATGAGAAGTTGGAGCCGTAAACTGAATCATATCTACATCGTCAATCCTGCGAAAGCCGGATATGATCCCGTCAGAAACAGAATTAAAAAGACCTAACGGGCTTCCGATTGCTACCACCTTTTGTCCTCTGACTAGTCTTTTCTCTCCTCGATAAACGGAAAGAGGATTCAGCCTGCGATCAATCCGTATAACGGCAAGATCCAAAACAGGATTATACTTGATCACCTCATCCGTCTTATAGATCAAATCGTCATCCTCGATTCTAACGGAATAGAATTTTCCTCCGGCCGCCACATGATTGTTGGTCAAAATATACCCATCTCTTCCGATCATAATACCAGAACCGCTTCCAATCGCTTCTCCCCGATGATCGTGAATCGTAATCATTACAATAGAGGACGCTAATTGTGCCAATTCCTCAAATTCCATCTCATGCCCTTTTGTCTCTCTCGTTTGCATGTTCTGCGTTTTCCGAGCAGAAGGGCGCTTTCTCACTGTATTCATATCCAACGTAACCGGAGATCTCTGCCTTGTGACATTAGAAACAGCCTTTTCTTCTTTATATATTTCCGGAGAATATTTCGGAATCGAAATTTTTTGAAAACCTCCCAACACAAACTTTGCAGATAAGTTCCTCTTTTCCAATTCTTCCTCAATATCCGTCTCCGTCTGTAATAGGAGAACATCTACACCGAACATAGTCAGCAAATAACAAAAAAGATATTCCTGCTTTTTCGAAACATTTGGGATAACAAACTTCATGGAATGCTGCGGATTCCACTCTGACAACAGTTTCATTCCGACTTTGTCAAACCAAAACAGCAATTTTACCACAAAATTTTTTTCTATCGAGGCATTGCTTTGGCTGTTCATACTGCAAAAAAACGCGGCCACTTTATCACATGCCGTTGCCAGGATAGATTCTAATTCTGGATAGATTCCCGCTCTCTTTCTTCCGCTCGCTATCCAATCCTCGTACCATTTCGTATAACAAGCGACATCCTCCACTGCAGCCAATTGGGGAAGTCCCTCTATTCTGATATAGCTGCACTGCGCCGTAGGCACACATTCACAGAGTGCCCGATCCATATTTTCAAGGTCCTTCAAATAGGTGGTATTCGTACCGAGGGCTCGAATAAAATACACCTCTTTTTCACTCCCATTTTTATTGCCTTTTGCACCAACAAACGCATCCAGCGATGAAATCATTTTTATATTATATCTGACATTTAGATTCTGGCCTTTCATATCTCTTCCAACCCATTTCTTCTGACTGTAATCATTTCTTCCATTTTATCATATCATCTTAAAAATGACTATTCATTTTTGTTACACAATGTTATAATAAAGGCGATTTTGTAATTTACAAACTACATTAGATAAGGAGTCCCAC
>JAAVYC010000019.1 GCA_022790905.1 Lachnospiraceae bacterium
GACACGCAGTTTTTAAAGATTTTCATGAACTAAAACCAGGTTGTTATCTGTCTTATCACCGATATGGCACTCATTTTACAAAATATTGGCGATTGATTTCCAGACCACACCAAGACTCTTACACAGAAACGATAGAGCGCACGCGCTTCCTTCTCACAGATGCCATACGACGTCAGCTCGTCTCCGATGTCCCAGTCTGTACGTTCCTTTCTGGTGGTGTGGATTCTAGCGTTGTCTCCGCCGTCTGCGCAGAAGAATTAAAAAAACAGGGAAGCAGATTGACTACTTTTTCTTTTGATTTTGTAGGCAATGATAAATATTTCCAGTCCAATCGCTTTCAGCCGTCTCAGGATGCCCCTTATGTCCAGAAAATGGTGGATTTTCTAGACAGTGAACACCACTATTTGTTCTGCAATAATGAGACGCAGGCAGATTTGCTCTACGAATCTGTGGATGCTCATGATCTCCCATGTATGGCGGACATCGATTCTTCTCTCCTGTATTTTTGTAAAGAGGTGAGCAAGAGTCACAAAGTCGTCCTAACCGGTGAGAGCGCCGACGAAGTTTTTGGCGGATATCCATGGTTTCACAGGGAAGAATTTTTAAAAGGAGATACTTTTCCGTGGACGCCTTCTCTTGCTCCTCGTAAAGCACTTCTCTCAAAAGATTTGTTAAATGCACTTCACATGGAAACGTATGTAAAAAAAATATACGACCGTTCTGTGTCAGAGATCGCCGTTCTTCCAACCGAAAATGACATTGAGGCTAACAGACGGCGCATCGGATATCTGAACATCCGTTATTTTATGCAGACACTCCTAAACCGTATGGACCGTACCAGTATGCACTCTGGTCTTGAAGCACGCGTACCATTTGCAGATAAATCTTTAGTAGAATATATTTTTAATGTCCCATGGGAAATGAAAGCAAAAGATGGAGTTGTAAAAAATGTGTTAAGACAGGCGGCAAAAGGGCTTCTCCCTGACGAGATTCTCTTCCGAAAAAAGAGTCCCTATCCGAAAACTTACCACCCGGAATATGAGGCACTTCTTGCAGGACGTCTTCGAGAGATTCTCGCCTCTTCCAATGAACCTCTCTTGCAGCTGATCGACCAAAAACAGGTTTTACAATTTTTAGATCACCCAAAAGATTACGGTTCTCCATGGTACGGGCAGCTTATGGCAGGTCCTCAGATGATCGCTTATCTGCTTCAGGTCAACTATTGGCTAAAAAAATACAACGTTCAAATTCTTTTATCATAAACAAAAAAAGGGATGTACTTCACTATGTAGCACATCCCTTCTCTCATTTTTATTGATTTTTTTCTGTCTTTTCTTCTTCGACCGATTTTTCCTTTGCCTCTTTCATCTTATCAATCGCAACGGTCAAACTCTTTAGAGATTCTTTGATCGATTTATTAATCGTTCCCGATTTTGTCGCGAGATCTCCGACCTCTCTTGCCACAACGCCAAAGCCCTTGCCAAATTCTCCGGCTCTTGCCGCCTCAATCGATGCATTTAGCCCTAATATCCTTTGACGACCTTCAATTTTATCCAATTCACAAGACTTATTATTGATCTCATGAATTAAGTCTGAAGCTTGATCCACTCCCTCATCGAAAACTATGAATAACTCACTGTCTTTCTTCTGCGCATACTGTGAATTCATAATCATATTGATAATATTTTCCAGCAAGTTCGCTGCCGCACGAATTTCTTCTTCCGTCTTAACAGGAACTTTTCGCAGTGCCCTGATATATTCATCCGGATTGATCCCCAATTCCGTTGCAAGGTTGCGAAAATACTCCTCATCTGGCTCTTTCGAGAGCACTTGGCCTCCTACTAACTTGCCGACAAAACGATCTCCTACTTTTATATCTGCCGTAAAATCAATCAAACCTGCATGACAAGTATAAACACCCTGTCCTTCCTGGGCACACTTTGTACAACGGCGCAATCCTTCCTTTGTCTTTCTTGTATACTTCATACAAAAATCTTTCCAACCGATTGGTTTCATCATATATTCGCCGTTTTCATCTACAACAGTAACCGCGATCCCTGTTGCCTTCGACCATTCCGTCAAGATTTCAACTAATATATCCATATCAAAAAAATCTGAAATCTCCATGTGTTCTCCTCCGTCTTCCTATCTTCTTGTGTTCTCTAGGACTATTATACTATCATCACTTATGAATTTCAAAATTTATTTTCTTTTTTCTTGTTTTATGTCAAAACGCCGAATTTTTGTTCTTTTTTTTGTGCATTTTGTCTGTTCTATTTTAAAAAGGAGAACGAACCATTGGCTGTATCTGCCGTTTTTCTAGTGCCTCTGCAATCGTATCTGGAATCAATTCCACATGGGCAATCATAGATTTTGGCTTTTTCTCATAATTATCCTGACCAAACGGCACAAAATAAATGTTTTTCATGTTTGCGAGCATTCCAAGATTCTTAAAATTAATTCCCAGGGCATCGTTGGTTGAAACAGATAAAATTAGCGGTTTTTCATTCCGCAAATGTGCCTTCGCCGCCATCAACACTGGCGAATCTGTGATTCCATTACAGAGTTTTGCCATTGTATTTCCCGTACACGGCGCTATCACCAAAGCGTCCAGATAACCTTTCGGTCCAATTGGCTCTGCCTCTTGGATAGAACGAATCCCTTTTTTTCCTGTCAATTCTTCCACTTTTTCCATGAATTCTTGTGCTTTTCCAAAACGACTATCCATTTTTTGGGTATTATCAGAAAAAATCGGGGTGATTTCCATTCCCGATTTTACCATTTTCTCGATGATCTCTTTGATACTCTCAAATGTGCAAAAAGAACCAGTGATTGCAAAACCAATTTTATATTTTTTTCCCGTATCCATAACTTCCTCCTTACTTGCACTTTTTCTTCACATATTCATATAAAATCTCTGCCGAAGCCTTTGGCGCATATTTTCCAGGAAGCCCGGAACAGAGTTTTGCCTTTATCCCTTTTTCTTTACAGTATTCATAATCGACGCCTCCGCCGGAAGCAATATCTATAATTACAACTGAATCTTCCGTTTTTTCCAAATGTGCTTTGTCTAACAGCAAGGATGGCACTGTATTAAATAGATACGTATAATCTTTTGGGGACCAATCGCAAATATTTTCCATTATTTGTAATCCCTGCGTCTGCGCTTGCACTCTCCTTACTTCCTGTTCCTCTAATATGGTAACTTCACTTTTCATCCCCTGCAATTTATCCGCAATCATTTTTCCACATCTTCCATACCCAATGACCAGGCTCTTTTTTCCATGCAGATTTTCGTTTCCTAACTGTATTGCCTCCGCAAGTGCTCCTTCTGCGGTGGCGATCGCATTTTTCAGAGCTATCGTCTCTTCTTTCATATAATCATAACAATACACTCTTTTTTCTGCACAGACTTGCCAAAAGCTTTCCGGAAAATTCCCCCCAAAAACTTTCTGTCTCTCTCCAAGCTCCTCTGCAATTTTTTTCAAATCCAAATCTTTTAAGAGCACAGGAAGAAGTACGATATCATATTCTTTGATATCTGGACAAAATGTCTCGCAGAGAACAACTGAATAACCGTCTTTCATCAACATTTCTGCCAGATATTTCTGTCTCTTATCCTGTCGGCTATTGATGCACAATATGGTTTCTTTCATAATAAAAAAACGCCTCCCATAGTCTCATTATATGAAACTATGGAAATGGCGTTCCAGATCAGATTATTTTATTTGTTTACAGAATCAATGAGCGCATCCGCTAAGGTATTCAACTCTGTTTCCTGATCTTTGTTCATGGAAGAGGCAATTTTAAGTCCTTCATCCAAAACTGTCATGTTCTTCAGCTCTTCCTCAATAAATTTTTTCATCAAACTTCCTGACTTACATGCCCAGGTTCCATTTTCAATCAAAGCAAATGTCCTATTCTGTAAGTTCAACGCCTTCATATCTATCAAAAAGTCATGCATGACCGGATAAATTTCCAAATTATAGGTCACGGATGCCAATACGATATGACTGTATTTGAACGCTTCGGAAATCAGATAGGAGACATGCGTATTTGACACGTCATAGACTGCTACCTTTGTACAGCCCTTTTCGCAGAGTTTCGCCGCAAGTGCCTGAGCTGCCGCCTCCGTATTGCCATACATAGAAGCATAGACGATCATCACACCCTTCTCCTCCGGTTCATAACGACTCCACTTATCATATTTATCAAAATAATATCCTAGATCCTCACGCCATACAAGTCCATGAAGCGGGCAGATGTATTTGATTTGATCTAAGATTCCTCCTGCTTTTTTTAGTAAGCTCTGAATAGATGTGCCATATTTACCTACAATATTTGTGAGATAACGGCGGGCTTCATCAATCCAGTCTCTGTCAAAATCCACTTCGTCTGCAAATAGTTTTCCATCCAGCGCAATAAAAGAACCAAACGCATCCGCGGAAAACAGCACACCATTTGTCACATCGAAAGTAACCATGACTTCTGGCCAGTGAACCATCGGCGCAGCGATAAACGTGACAGTATGTTTTCCAAAAGACTGCGTATCTCCCTCTTTCACTATGACACATTCATGAGTATCTGGATGAAATCCAAATTGACGCATAAACGTAAATGCTTTTTCCGTAGAAATAATTTTCACATTCGGATAGCGCAAAAGAATCTGTTCCAACGAAGCTCCATGATCCGGCTCCACATGATTGATCACAAGCCAGTCCAAAGATCGACCTGCAAGCAGATAATCGAGATTCTCTATCAACTGACGACACGCTGACCAATCAACTGTATCAAATAACACGGTCTCTTCATCCATAAGCAAATAAGCATTATAACTTACTCCCTGTGGGATCGGATGAATATTTTCAAACAAATGAAGTCTGTGATCATTTGCACCGACCCAATATAAATCCTCTGTTACATTTCGTACACAATACATGTTTATTCACCTCTAACTATTTATAAGTAATTTTAAAAACTTCACCGACATTACTATAACAAATCTCTTCTTTTATTTCAATCACAGCAACTATATTCTTCCCATTTTATTTTCACCCATAACAGAAAGCAGCTCATATTTCATTTTCCCTATAAGACTCTGCCCTTTTTATCACATTCGTTTCATACCATTCTTTCGGAGCCCCGTTGCCGTGATATGCTTCATCCAACATTTCATAGACTTGCGGATATTTTACGTCAGATTCCAATAATATTTTTAACTCCGATGTCTGTATGGGTAAAATTTTCATTCCGGTAATAAATTTCGTCCCGGATGTATTATAATATTCCATATACTTTCTAGCCCTGAAATCGGAAATAACATTTGTATTGAGGTACGTCGTTACGAAGACACAATACGCTTCATCCTCCGGATATTTTAAACGATATTCTCCTAAATGCCTTGACACTGGCTCCATCTCCATTCTGCGCTGGTTAGAGCCATCTGCTAAGGTAGCCTCAAGCAGCAGCGTGTGTCTCGGATACCGCTCCGTTTTTTGATACTTCCATACAATATCTGCCTCGCCTCCGCCGGCATGTGTCTTTGGCAGCAAATCAGCCTCTAGGGAAAGGTTCATATACTCGAGGACATCTCCCTCCCGATCGCTGATCAAATACCAGGCGATACTGAGAATATACTCAAAAATCGTAGGGATACCGGCATTGTCTGTTACTAGCGCCCTAATCTCATCATCATTTCTATTTTCAAAATCATGAAATAGTGTCATGAGCGTATCCTTATCAAATCTTTCATCTACAAGCCGATTAAATCTCACATACCTCTCATCTCTAATGACTTTGCGGGCTGATTTCTTATCCACAACATTTTTTCCCAGAACTTGTCCAAGTCTTTGATATAATTGATCTATATCCAGCGCCAGATGGGGATGAATCTCTTCCAATTCAACATTTCGGGGCAATTGCTCCGTCCTTTCAAATGCGAAGGATAATAAGTCGTCTGCAATACCATCTATATAACATTTCGGGAGTACATCTAATTTTACCTTATGATCTTCAAATAACACCACATCTGTAATCTTAAAATATCTTCGATTCAGATCAAAGTAATCTGAAAGTGTAGCCTTTGTCTTAAACAAATGCATAATTTTAAAAAATTCTTCCTTAAACTCACTTTGCGTTTTGGCCCTTAATATCGGCACATCATTTAACACAGCGACGCCTTCACGCGCAATCACACTTCTGGCATTGCTTCTATACAAATATTTCCTCCACGCACTCCCGACTTTAGCATTGGTCAGTTTTTTTGTCATCTCATATAACTCTAATGCAACATCGACATTGTCAAAAACAATGCTTTTTAAATAGAGATACATCTGATGATACGGCTTATCATATTTTGCACTTTTGCGATTAATCCCTATATTGCATATTAACTCTTCACTGACTGCTTCCTTCGTCCGCAGCAGCTCTAACGCCTGCCTGTAATTGTCCATCCCCATAAGGACTTCTAAAATAATATCTTCGTAATTCAGATCACTATTTCTCGACGAGAGAATATTATCTATAATTTTCTCTGTGGTCGCCTTGTCAACGCACAATGGCAGCAAATATGTAAATTCATCATAGGTCAAATCTTGTACTCTGCTTACTACATACAAAAACACTACAAACGGTCTGACAATTTTTCCACCAATGCGATTAGAGGTTTTTAGCAACTGTTTGAAATATAGGTAACTGTCTCTTGAAATTTCCAATGAATTATCCGATGAAAAATCTTTTGAATTTGCTACTTCTAGTAATGCTTCTCCCGCCTCCGTCAGATTTCTTTCACTGTCCAGCAACCCAATATCTCTTAATCCGGAAGTCTTTTCTCTCGCATCTTTATCCGGCCTCCCCGCATCGCCTTTCACAAATTTTTTATCTTTCAAAAATTGATAATATTTTGCCTGAAATGCATTATTTCCAGTCCACGATACATTTTTATTTTCCGGAAGCTCTCTGAATTCTTTTAACAATTTTAACTGCAGCTCAATGTTCAAATTAAACTGATCGGTTCTATAACTAGTTGTTCCCACTACCCAATAATAGCTCTTAAAACTAATTTTATCCGTCATACATTTTCATCCTTCGATCTGATAATTCACCACCAATACTTCCCTTGTTACACTATTTTTCTGCGCCTGATAATTGGAATTTGAATAATCATAGTTCAATGATATTGCTTGATATTTCTTGTTTTTTTCTATCCAATCGGCCAAAATATCATTTTTCCTGCCCTTACTTTCTAATACGTTGGACAACGCAAAGCGGATCCCTTTTTTATCCAATTCTTCCAGGTAACTCAACAGATCTCTCTCATCTTTTTCTGTCCATCCTTTCTGCTCATTATAGGTCGCGCAGGTAATCAGATAGGGCGGATCTGCATAAAAAAAACTTTTCTCTGTAAATCTATCCAATTCGATCTCTCTAAAATCGCTGTTAGTAAATCTGTAATCTCCGTTTTTGATTCTGTCTAAAAAATCCGCTAATTTTTTCTGCATTTTAGAATTAAAATCTCTTTTTCCGACCGGAAGATTAAATTCTCCTTTTTTGTTAAACCGCACCTGATTGTTAAAAGAATACAAAATGAGCAGATAAAACATGAAATAATACTCGTCATTTTTCTCAGTTTTGCTATTAAAATCTCTTTTCAACCTATCATAGCCCTCTCGGTTATATGTCCCAAGCCCTTTAGAACTCTGACAGCCATAATATTCATATCCGTTTTTGCTGACAAGGGAAAGACGATATCTGTCAATCGCGGCGAATAGCCATGTAAATATCTCTCCTTTGGACAATTTTTGAAATGTATTCAACAATCCGATCAAATGTTCATTGGAATCATTAAATTGAACTTTGTTACAATTTACATTGATACCGACGTTACAGCCGCCGCAAAATAAATCTACCACCTGGTCTGCATCATCCGGAAATAACGGTAAGATCTGCGGCAACAATTTGTATTTTCCTCCCGTGTAATTCAATGCGGAAGGAATGACCTCTTTTTGATAGTCATAACAAGTGCACAAAAACAGTCTTTCCTGATTTTCTTTTATATCGGATTTTCCGGTGGAAAATGCCCTGTAGTCCTCCGAAAAAATTTTCACAGTTCCTTTTTTTTGCAGGATACGCAAAATATCATCATCACAAATCTTTGCATTGGAGCGGTCGTTCCCCTTTTCCGCCATATTATTATAAGATAACATAATATACTTTGCATGAATCGAATCGATCAGATTTTCAAATGCTTCCGCGGCTTTTTGGGTACAGTAATCACTTTTTAGCGCGCTTCTGTCCATCTTCTTTGCAACGCCAAACACCTCTGGTTGATCCCATCTCGCCACATTTTCCAGCAAATGGTATGCATCGCAATACTGTCTCGAATTATAGGGAGGATCAATATATACCAAATCGACCTCTATGAAAGCCGCCAATTCATTCGCGTCCATATTATAACATACATTATTTTCATTTAAATTTGAGTCCGGCTGCGGAACGGATAATTCCAGATGCTTTTCAAATTTTATACCTTTTCTGTACGCATCGTAATGTCCACAAGTATTGGCAATTTTATCCATCGCATATAAGAGAGATGTTATTAACAGGGCTCTCTCCCTCTCATTCAACTCACCTGCACTAAATTTATCTTCTATATCTTGTCTGACAAATCCAATTTTTTTACAATCCTCCAGCGAAAAATAGGTGTTGGCAAAATTTTCACTCATATAGTTATCCTGATTCACATGTAACTCATTGTACTCCATAATCAGATTCGTTACTTTTTCTTCGGAGTATTCCTCACTGCTAAACCAGGCCAAATAACAAATATAATTGCTGTACATCATATCATTGACGATTAATTTTTTGTCTGTAAATGCAGATGCAACGGCTCCTGTGCCCGCAAAGATATCTGCCACGGTATTCACATTTTCACATTCTCTTTCCACAACTTCCGTGATAAAAGATAAGAGCTTGTATTTGTTCCCCAGATAACGCCTGTTATTGATCTTGACAGTCTTATACGTCGGCTTCACTTCTTCTGTTTTTTTTGTAATATGATTTTTCTTAATATATTCTTTTAATTGATGATAGACAGATTCTGTCCAGAGCGTTTTTCCGCTTTCATCAATTTCTGCTCTCACAACGCCATGATCTTTTAAATAGTATAAATATGACCTTGAAATATTTAATTTTTTGGCCATTTGAGTTGCCGAATAATTCATCCTACTCTCTCCAATTTATGCAACGTATTCTCTTCTTTATTGGACACTTTTTTATCTAATTATAGCATTATAAAAGAATTTTTCAAGATAATCTCGTAGAGAAGCTCATAAAAAGGATGCTAACTGGAAATTCAAGTTATTTTTTCGCTATATAAGAACACGTAAATTGTTCTCTATTTTTTAATACTCTGCTTATATCAAATCAATCTCTATGTTTTCCTCTATTCTTCCCTGCAATATACTCGACACCATTTCCAAAAATGATATAGTGACATGTCAAAAATAAAGAAATGGAGAAATTTATTACGATTGGGATAATTGGCCTTTTGACCTCTTTGACGATATAGATATTATTACTTTCTTGTATTCTGATCATTACCTTGAAAAAGATCATCCTTACCACTTTGAACATTGGCGGGAAGAACAATTTTACTGTACTTCATAAAATAGCAACAAAAATTCCAAACTATCAAATTCGATAGTGCAAGATTTTCTCAACTTTTTTTATTCGGAAAATACCAAAGCCCTCCAGATATCTCATGTCCTGTGGGTATAAAAGAAAGGAAAGCAATACAATGATTACATATCAAGATTTCTTTTTATTCTATACATTTATTGTTGCTCTTATCAGTCTGCTTTATCAGATTTTTACAGATAAAAGAAAATAGCCACCAACTATTTATCCCCGGATAAAACCCACTGATACAAGCCATCGATTGTTTTTCATGAACTAAAGAAAACCCTTGAAAATACTGAACTTTCAAGGGTTTTATAAAATCTCTTATTCTTCTCCTGTGCTTATCTCTTGGAGAACTGTGGTGCTCTACGAGCTGCTTTAAGACCATATTTCTTACGCTCTTTCATACGTGGATCACGAGTCAGATATCCAGCTTTTTTCAGGACTGGTCTATAATCGTTATCTACCTGAAGTAACGCTCTTGCAATACCGTGACGGATCGCTCCAGCCTGGCCTGTATAACCGCCGCCTTTTACGTTTACTAATACGTCAAATTTTTCAACTGTCTCCGTTGCAACTAACGGCTGACGAACGATTACTTTCAGTGTCTCTAATCCTAAATAATCGTCAATATCTCTTTTATTAATCGTAATCTTACCTGTTCCCGGTATTAAATATACTCTGGCAACAGATGCTTTTCTTCTTCCTGTTCCGTAATACTTTGTATTAGCCAATGTAATTTACCTCCTTATCACCGATTAAAATGTT
Organism: Lachnospiraceae bacterium; assembly: GCA_022790905.1. Lineage (GTDB taxonomy): Bacteria > Bacillota > Clostridia > Lachnospirales > Lachnospiraceae > Maccoyibacter. Next base: position 10,447 of record JAAVYC010000019.1, read on the forward strand.
AATGTCTCAGGTTTCTGAGCTGCATGTTTATGGTCCGGACCTACGTATACGAATAATTTCTTATACATCTGTCTTCCCAAAGGTCCTTTCGGAAGCATTCCTTTTACTGCATATTCAACAACTCTCTCAGGATGCTTGTTCAACATCTCTTTTAAAGTAGTCTCTTTCATACCACCAACATAATCGGAATGGTGATAGTAAATTTTCTGATCTAATTTCTTACCTGTCACTTTAATTTTCTCTGCATTTACAACAATCACATAATCCCCTGTGTCAATATGAGGTGTGAAAATCGGTTTCTTTTTTCCTCTCAATACATTAGCAATCTCAGAAGCTAAACGTCCTAATGTTTTATCCGTAGCATCTACTACATACCATTTTCTCTCAATTGTAGCAGGGCTTGCCATAAAAGTTTTCATTGGTTGACCTCCTTGAACTTTGCCCTTCACAGTATCAATGTCCGAAAATACTGTTCCTGGCCTCGCATATTAGTTATATAATAAAATGCTTCCCCGGGGCTATGGAGTCACATTTCTTCACTATGTCAGACTTTAACATTATAGTACACACATCCTGGTGTGTCAAGAATTTATTCAAATTCAATCCCAATCATTGTCAGGCCGCAAGCAGGTGCCGTCGGTCCCGCCATCTCCCTGTCAAGCGCTTCGAGTATTCCCGACATTTCCTCCGGTTTTCGTTCTCCGCTTCCCACCTGAAGTAATGTCCCCGCAATGATTCGGACCATATTATATAAAAAACCATTTCCCGCAATCCGTATCACAATGATATCTCCCTGTCTCTCTATGGTCAGGGTATAAATTTTTCGTACTGTCGTCTCTACCTGTGCCTTGATCGAACAAAAACTCTTAAAATCATGTTCGCCCACCAGATATTCCGCCGCCCTTTGCATTGCCTCTATATTCAGATTCCGATAATAAAAATAAGTGTCAATTCTCCGATTTGGATCCCGAAACTCACGGTTTAAAACGCGGTATTCATACGTCTTTTTGCTCTTTTGATGTCTCGGATGAAAATTCGCAGCCACCTCTTTTGAAAGCTGAACCACAATATCCTCCGGCAATCTTTGATTTAACGCATAAGAAATCTTTTCTGCAGGCATACGGGTATCTACATCAAAAACCGCAACATTTCCATAAGAGTGAACACCGGCATCGGTCCGACTGGCACCTGTCACCGCAATTTCTCTCCCAAATAACTCGCTAAGCGCTAAGTTCAGTTCTCCCTCAATAGTTCTTCCATTTGGCTGTACCTGCCACCCACAATAGTTCGTCCCATCATATGCCACCAGCAACATCACACGCCTCATATCGCCCACCTATAGCACAATTCTCACTGCAATCATCGCCGCAAAATATCCCAACACAATCCCGTAGGCTTTGTAATCTATCGGAACATAGGTCAATGGTTTCATCTTCGTTCTACCTGTACCGCCGCGATAGCATCTCGCCTCCATCGCCATTGCCAGATCATTGGCACGCCGAAAAGCGGACACAAAAAGAGGTACAAGAAGAGGAATCATACTTTTTGCTCTTTTTATAATTCCACCCGCCTCAAAGTCAGCTCCCCTCGCCATCTGTGCCCTCATAATCTTATCTGTCTCCTCCACAAGAATCGGAATAAAGCGAAGCGCTATGGACATCATCATCGCGATCTCATGTACCGGCACACGAATTTTATTCAGCGGACGAAGTGATTTCTCTAATCCATCTGTCAACTGATTCGGCGTTGTCGTCAAGGTCATAACCGACGTTCCTAGGATCAGATAGATAAGACGAATTGCCATCATTACGGCATTACGAAGTCCCTCATAAGTAATCGTAAAAATCCAAAAGGAAACCAGTTCTTTTCCATTCGTTAAGAACAGATTGAACATTGCTGTAATCAACATCAAAATCACAACTGCCTTTAAGCCTTTTACCATATATCCAAAAGGCACTTTAGAAAGTCTGATAAATCCAAACATAAAAACCGTTGCAATGAACAGTCCCCAGACACTGCGAAAAATAAACAGTGAAATAATAAAAATAAGCGTTGCAAACAATTTGACTCTTGGATCCAATCTGTGAATGACAGAATCCGCTGGATAATATTGTCCTATTGTAATATCTCGTAACATTTTATCGTCCTAACTTTTCTAAAATCTCATTTTTTGCTTCTGTCACCGTTGTCGCACTCACATCCACAGGAAGCCCTGCCTCTCGTAACTCGTGCATGAGATACGTTACCTGAGGCGCCGCAAGGCCAATTGCTTCCAATTCTTGATAATGGGCAAATACATTTCCCGGAACATCGTCTAGCACAATGGATCCCTGATTCATCACAATAATACGTCCCACATATTTTGCCACATCTTCCATACTGTGCGATACCAAAATCACAGTCATACCTCGTTCCCTGTGAAGTTTTGCAACTTGATCTAAGATATCATCTCTTCCCTTAGGATCAAGTCCCGCCGTCGGCTCATCCAAAATCAAAACATCCGGCTGCATTGCGAGGACTCCCGCAATCGCGACGCGGCGCTTTTGACCGCCAGATAAGTCAAATGGAGAGTGGTAGTAGACCTCCTCGGGAAGCCCTACACTTCTCAAGGCCGCAAAAGCCCGAAGTTGTACTTCCTTTTTTGTGAGTCCCTGGTTTTTAGGTCCAAAACAGACATCCTCAAAAATTGTCGTCTCAAAAAGCTGATGTTCCGGATATTGAAAGACAAGACCGACTTTCGTGCGCAACTCCTTTAATGGATAGCCTTCATCGTAGATATCTGCCCCATTGTAATAAATTGCCCCCGATGTCGCCTTCGTCAGTCCATTTAAATGCTGAATCAGAGTTGATTTTCCCGAGCCGGTATGACCGATAATTCCCAAAAATTCTCCATCCTCTATTTTTAAATTGATATTTTTTAATGCCTGAATCTCATATGCGGTTCCCTGACCGTATATATAATTGATTTTATCTAAAATAATCGACATGCCTTCACCTTATGCCCGTATTTTGCTCAACGCATCCACCAATTCTCTTCTAGTCAAGATCCCCTGTGGAATCTGTAACCCAGCCTTTCTGAGTTCATATGCCAACAGTGTGATCTGCGGGACATCCAATCTATACTTTTTCAGTGTTTCCACCTGAGAAAAAATCTGTCTCGGCGTTCCTTCCATCACGATCTTTCCGCTGTCCATCACAAACACTTTATCAGCTTCCACAACCTCTTCCATATAATGAGTAATCAAGATAACTGTCACACCTTTTTCTCTATTTAAAAGATGTGCTGTCCTTAAAACTTCTTTTCGTCCATTTGGATCTAACATCGCTGTGGGCTCATCAAACACAATACAATCCGGCTGCATCGCTACCACTCCCGCAATTGCCACGCGCTGCTTTTGACCACCCGACAATTTATTCGGTGAATGGTTTCTGAATTTCAGCATTCCTACTGACTTCAAACTCTCTTCCACACGCCGCCAGATTTCATCAGTCGGAACACCCATATTTTCCGGACCAAAGGCCACATCCTCCTCCACCACACTGGCGATAATCTGATTATCCGGATTTTGAAATACCATGCCTGCAGACTGCCTGACATCCCAGAGATTTTTTTCCTCGGAAGTATCCATTCCCTGTACCCAGACTGTCCCTTCCGATGGCTGTAAAATCGCATTCATGTGCTTAGCAAGCGTCGATTTCCCCGAGCCATTGTGACCCAAAATTGCCACAAACTGCCCTTTTTCAATCTCCAGATTCACACCCTCTAAAGCACTCTGAATGGATTCCACATTTCCCTCTTCATCCCGGTGTATATATTCGTGTACTAATCTATTCGTCTTAATGATTCCCATATTTTTTCCTATTTCCATTGCAAACGGTGCAATTCGCCTTCCAATCTCATGTGATCAAAGTGGTTTTGACGCAACGCCTCATATAATACAATCGCCACAGAATTGGAAAGATTTAACGAACGCGTCTCTCCCAGCATCGGAATCCGAACACACTCCTCGGGGTATCGTACCAAGATCTCTTCTGGGATTCCCGCACTCTCTTTTCCAAACATCAAATAGCAGTCCGGTTCATACGAGACCTCCGTATAAACACATTTTCCTTTTGTAGTCGCCAGATAAATCTTTGCCCCAGGATTCCTATTCAAAAAATCCTCAAAATTCACATAACGTGTCACATCTAATTCTGACCAGTAATCCATTCCGGCACGCTTAATTGCTTTCTCACTCAGGGAAAACCCCAATGGTTCAATTAAATGCAGTCTTGTCCCAGTCGCAACGCAAGTTCTCCCAATATTTCCCGTGTTCGCTGGGATCTCTGGTTCATATAATACGATATTGAACTTAGCCATTACATTTTTCCTCTCTAAGACGCGTGATAAAATGCTCCATGCGCTCTAATGCAAGTTTTAAATTATCTAACGAATAAGCGTAAGAAATCCGCAAGAAACCCTCTCCGCATCTGCCAAAAGCAGTTCCGGGTACTACTGCTACCTTTTCTTCCTGTAAAAAACGATTTGCAAACTCCTCTGAAGTCATTCCAAATTCCTGAATACTCGGAAAAATATAAAATGCCCCAAACGGTTCAAAGCACTGCAATCCCATTTCCCGAAAACGATGTACTAAATAACGTCTTCTCACATTATACTCTTCCCGCATCCTCTCTACATCTTCGTCTCCGTTTTGCAAAGCACTGACTGCCGCATACTGACTCGTCGTCGGCGCACACATAATCGCAAATTGATGTATTTTCAACATCTGCTCCAAAATAGAGGCCGGTGCACATGCATAGCCAAGACGCCATCCCGTCATCGCATATGCCTTTGAAAATCCGTTA
>JAAVYC010000020.1 GCA_022790905.1 Lachnospiraceae bacterium
CGTCGACCATCTGTGGTATCTGGAGCTTTTGAATTAGCTTTTCTCCCATCGGCATACAGATCAGACCTTTTGCATGTGTCGCCATAAAATTCACATTCTCTGTCGTCGCAAATTCCGCTGCGCAGACCAGGTCTCCTTCATTCTCTCTGTCCTCATCATCTGTTACCAAAATCATCTTTCCATTTCTCAAGTCTTCCAGTGCCTCTTCTATGGTATTAAATTGAAACATTGTCTTTACTCCTCTCTGCTAAAATCCTGCTTTTAATAAAAATTCTTCTGTCAGTTTACTTTGTTTTTCTTCTTTTTTCTTATTCGGTCCCTCGTATCGCAAAAGCTGCTCTATATATTTTCCCACGATATCATTTTCCAGGTTCACAATATCTCCCGTCTTCTTTTGTGAAAAAATCGTCTCTCTCACAGTATGCGGAATCACGGAAACTGCAAAATCCGTATCGCTGCGTCTTGCCACAGTCAAGCTGACACCGTCCACAGCAATGGAACCTTTCTCTACGATATATCTCATAATCTGTTCGGATGCTTCCACCGTGTACCAGATCGCATTGTCATCTTTTTTTACCTCTGTAATAGTTCCGACTCCGTCAATGTGGCCTGCCACAATATGACCGCTAAACCTTCCGTCTGCCGGCATAGCGCGTTCTAGATTTACATTACTTCCAATCTTTAAACTTCCCAAGGAACTTCTTTTTAAGGTCTCATTCATTACATCTGCCGTATAAGTATTTCCGTCTAACGATGTTACGGTCAGGCAGACACCATTGAGCGCAATACTATCTCCGATATGAATGTCTGAAAAAACCTTTTTTGCCTGTATTGTCAATATAGCCGACTTAGCTCCTCTTTTTATTCCTGCAATTTTTCCCATTTCCTCTATAATTCCGGTAAACACGTCTCTACCTCCCATTCAATTAAAATGTCTTCCTGTATTTGAGTTATCTTTGGATTTTTTAACAAAAAAGCGTTCCCGGGTACTTCCACCCCCGGACCTCCTACCGGAGTCTTTGCGGTGATGCCTCCAAAAAGTTTTGGTGCAATATAACTTTCCACCTTCTTTACAATTCCTGCCTGCAGTGCGGAGAAGTTCAATTGGCCTCCACCTTCCAGTAAAATGCTGTCGATTCCCTTCTGTCCAAGCTTTCTCATTAAGTCTTTCAGATCAATTCCAGCATCGCTTTGTCTTATCTCCAATATTTCACATCCATATTGTTCCAACATAGCCTTTTTCTCTGTATCTATCTGACATGCGGCTATAATTGTAGGAACTTCTCTCGCCGTTTTTACAAGGTTTGAATCCGGCGGGATCCGAAGCTTGCTGTCACAAATAATCCGAATTGGATTCCTTGCGTTCTCCAATCGGCATGTCAAGAGCGGGTCGTCTGCAAGCACAGTTCCTATTCCCACCATAATACCTTGGTAGGCTTTTCGGCTCTGCTGCACACGCGTTCTCGCCGCCTCTCCGGTAATCCACTTAGAAGCTCCTGTATAAGTGGCAATTTTTCCATCCGCTGTCATGGCATATTTTAAAATCACATACGGTTCTTTCTTTTCTATGTAATGAAAAAATACTGTATTGATTGCATCACATTCCTCTCTTAGCACATCTGTCACAACTTTAATTCCCGCATTTTCCAGTTGCCTGATCCCTCCTCCATTGACCTTTGGATTCGGATCGTAAGAACCAATGTAGACCTCCTTGATTCCGCTTTCTATCATGATTTCCGTACAAGGGGGCGTCTTCCCATAATGGCAGCACGGCTCTAAAGTCACATAAATTGCTGCTCCGTGAAGATCCTCTTTGCAATTCAAAATGACATTGCGTTCCGCATGAAACTCGCCGTATCTGTGATGATAATCTTTTCCAATAATTTTTCCGTCTTTTACAAGCACTGCACCAACCATCGGATTTGGATTTGTAAATCCCTCTCCTTTTTTTGCTTCCTCTATCGCAATTCTCATATAATCCTGGTGCGTCATACTCTCACTTCCTTTTCTTCACAAATCTAAAGATCCTTCCTAAATAAAAGAACAAAATTGTGCGTAACTGTGCGTCATATCATTTACTGCATAGAAATTCTAGAAAATTTGTTATACAATAAAAAAAACACCCTGAATCATTTTCAGGGCATCCATTTTTATCAGACAATACCTACTGACTCCTTAAGCAATCTTTGAGGATCTTTACTTAAAAAAACTCTGAAATGAATATCATTTCAGAGCTCAATTAACATCATCAAAAATCACTGTCTGTACAGTTTTTTCTATCTCTTCTCTTCTTTCATCCAGACTATACTGTCGGCTTCGGAATTACACCGAATCAACCTATTGGCTCGCGGGCTTTACCGCCGGTCGGAAATTTCATCCTGCCCTGAAGATCTTTATTTAATTTTATGTTATTATACTACTATCATAGCAAGCTGTCAACGTGAACTTTATAAAGAATATCATTATCTTTATGTAAACCCATTATTTTACAATTCTTCCATCTTTCATTTCTATTATTTTGTCGCATTGCAAGGCGATATCCATGTCATGTGTCGCCAGCAATATTGTTTTTTGAAATTTATGTACATAATTGATCAAAAATTGAATGATATTTTCTCCTGTTTTCGAATCTAACGCTCCTGTCGGTTCATCGGCAAATATCATTTCCGGATTATTCACAACAGCTCTCAGTATCGCCGTTCTCTGTTGTTCCCCGCCCGACATCTGATTGGGAAACAACTGTCTCTTTCCCTCTAGCCCCACTAACTTTATCCAGGCATCCAGCCTCTTTTCATTGGTCTTTCGCTCAGAAAAACACAGTGGCATTCTTATATTTTCCTCACAAGTGAACTCAGGGATCAAATGATAATTCTGAAATAATAATCCAACATTTTGATTGCGGAACCGCTCTTGTTCTGTCCTAGCTAGCTTATAAAAGTCTTTTCCCAGCAGTTTCACTGTTCCATTTGTCGGAGCATCGATCCCACTGGCTATCGATAATAAAGTGCTTTTTCCACAGCCACTTTTTCCCACAATTGCAGTAATCGTTCCCTTTTCTAAATGTAGAGAAATATCTCTTAAAATTGTGGTTTTCTGGTTGTCATTTTCAATCGTCTTTCCGACATGATACATTTCTAACACTCTATTTTTGTCATTCATCACGCACTGCCTCCAATCCTGTTCTTTTCAAATTTTCCAGCCCTGCCATCTGGCAACAGAGAAAGATAAAAAGGACCACTATCGCCGTTGTCATGATTATAATTGGTATTGACAATGGAAAATGTTTTTTTAATCCATAATAAAAATACAGTTCGCCGCACAACATAATGGTAAAGGAGACCGCAAAAGAAGTGATAAGCGCAATGATCGTATATTCGTAAAAAATCACTTTTTGCGCTTTGTGAAAAGAGGCTCCAAATACGCGATAGAGATACATCTCCGTTCTTCTATTTGTCAAATCGCTTCTGATCACGGTATAAAAAATCGTGACTGTCACAATCAAAAGCATCCCCGCCACCAAAACTAAGATGTCCAGATAATTCGATACCAGACCTTTTAATTCGTCGATTAATTTAGATGCCGATTCTATATGGCAGTTCAAATCTTTGGTGAGATCCTCTAGCTTTTCCTCCTCCGATTCTGCGGCATCTATAAAAAAAATCGCACTCCACGAATCATCAATTCCAAATTCCCAGTCCTCTCGGTTGACAATAAAACTGTAGTTCACCAGACTTAAATATTGATTCTCTTTCAGTTCTCCTAAATATCTGATGTCTTCGCCAAATATATCGGTGGTACTTCCCGGAGAAAGCCCGCAACGGCTGGCAAAATAGTCTTCTGCTAGGATATTGCCCTTTGGTACAGAAAAATGCCGATTGTGATCTGTCTGACTTTCTATCACCAATGCCCAAAACTTGCCCTCCTGCGCACGCATTCGATTTAACATGGAATAATCCTCCAGTTTCGAGTATCCATATGTATACGGAATCCCTTTTTCATCCAACCGCTTTTTTATTCCTTCTTTCTCAGTAAACTCATCTACACGCACCAGAATAGTGTAACCCATATGATCCTGGTATGCACTTCTGAGCATTCCACTGATATTAAATTCAATATTTGCAATCAGACAAATCAGAATTGTCCCCACCGATATGACCATGGACAAGACGGCATCCCGTCTATTTCTGCTGCACAAAAAACAAAAACTCAGATCTTTTTCGTTGGCAATCTTTTTCTTTTTTCTTCTCTTCTTTATAAATACACCGAAAAAGAAATGAAATATCGCAAATAAAACAACGGCCAGACACCCCACCATGATTCCGCTGATCCACAGATCCTTCTTCCTCACATGAAAAACAAACGATGCATAGAGCAGAACTCCCAATATCTCTGCGATCAAAATGCAGATATGATGATACCCTTCTCCTTTCCCTTTTCTCTGATATAAAAATTGTGAAACCGACCTCTCTGTTAGCTTCAAATCCACATACAAATTACTCATGAATACAATCATTGTAATCAATCCCAACGTCTCGAAAAACAGAACAATAGTTTGAGTCGAAACTATAGAC
>JAAVYC010000021.1 GCA_022790905.1 Lachnospiraceae bacterium
CCCCTTGACTGGCATGTTCGTTATAATTTCATCAAATTTATGGCGATGCGAAAAGTCAAAAAAGTCTCTCTGGATATAAACTGCCTCCACATTTGCAAGCTCTGAATTCTCACGCGCACCCTGAATTGCCTCTCCAAAAATATCAGTGCCATACAGTGTCCTTGTATGCAAAATCTGTTCTCTCTCGATTAACATGGTCCCAACCCCGCAAAAAGGATCCAAAACTGCTGCCTGTTCTGTCAGGTATGGTTTTGCAAGCTGCAGCAAAAGCGCCGCCAAAGACGGATGTATCGAAACCGCAAGCGCATTCTCCCTGTAAGAAAATCTGTGTAATGGTAAGGTATAGAATTTTAGATAGGCATTAAAACTTCTTTCTTTATTCTGAATCAGACGAATCTCAATCTCATAACGGTCTTTAGAATTCACCAATTGATAACCGCTCTCTTCCTCCAAAACACAGACTGTCTCTTTTATAAATTCCGCCTTTTCTCTGCCCTCCATGGAAGAGTTGACCTGTATTCTGAAATAGTAAGGCGCACTGCCCTCTAAATGCTGCTCTAATAACTCTATCAAATTGCTATCTCGCAATATTTTCCCCACCGTCTTTGCATCTGCTTTCATATTCTTCGCATCACGGATAGGAAAAAGAATCTCACGATACGTTCTAATATTTAAGATTGGCCGTAAATTTTTCGTCCTCACACGCACCCCTGATGAGGAAATCGCTGTCTTGGCCCGATAGATTTGTCCCGCCGTAACTTCTGCAAATCCTCTGTCCGTCGTTAAAATCACTTCTGATTCTATCTCAAACCCACAAAAAGAATGTTTTTGTTCCCTGTTCAACAGCTGTTCTAACGCTTTTCGCTCCTCCCGAACATGCTTTTTCTCATTCTCCGGCACATCTGCACTTAAAAGTTCCTCATAGCGCTCCTCAAAATAAGGCATATATTCATCGCAATCCAAGTTTTTCAGTGATGTCAAATAGGAACTCTTTACAAAGAGTGTCTCTTCCTTTTTATAAGCCTCATACAATGCCTCCGTTACACTCTTATCCGCGTCGAGCTGCCCGAGTATCAGAGCCGTATTTTTTCGAACCTTGGGATCTTCATGTTGCAAAAAATTTATAAAAATAAAATCATCTGTGAGTAACTCTGACAGTTCCCTTCTCTTTTCCTCTTCTTTGATATACTCTTTGATCTGTATCAGATTTTTTCGGATCTCCTGTCCCTGATCCAACTCTTCCATTATCCTTTTTAACATATTTAATCTGCCTCTTTTTCTGCTTCTTTTCCATATCTGGCAATGTAACGGTCCACTTCCTTTTTAAAGTCCGTCCATTCCTCCTCGTGTTCCACATAATAAAGGGGGCACTGCTTCCCTGTCACATCGTAATGCCTTATGATGTTTTCTGTTGTAAGCCCATATCTTCCAAGCAGCCATGCCGTCAGATGGACTAATGTATCTTTCGTATTTTGGTTGAACTTTCCTGTTGTGTCTTCGTGACAGCACTCAATGGAAATCGTATCACCGTTTCTGTCATTCGATGCGTACGCAATCTCATTACACGGGATACACTGTACAATTTCTCCCTCTAAGCCAATCACAAAATGGGCACTTACTTTTGTCTGTTTAGAATCTTTTAACCCATTGAAATAATTTCTGTTCTGTCTCGCTGTGGTGCCCGGATTCGCTGTATAGTGAATCACAATAGCATTTACTTTCTCCAAAGCAATTCCCGGTCTCGAATACTCATTGATGTCCAATAACTCCACCTCATAATCCGGTGGTTTCTCTACAATTTTTTGCGTCGGATTTGCCAGAGTTGCACGGGTCTCCAAAAGATGTCTGATCCACCCTATGCTGATCACAATGAAAAATACGATTCCCACAATGAAAAGAATCCGTTTTCTCTGTTCTCTCTGCCTCTTCCTTCTCGCCGCTCTCCTTCTTTGCTCCCTTAATTGTTCCCTTCTTCTCCTCTTTAATTCTTCTTCCGATAACATAAAATGCCGACTCCTTTTTGTAGCTTGCCGGCGCCCATATAAAATTGGTGCCGTCGAATTATATTATACAACAGGAATCGACATTTCTCTTCTCTTAAATTCTTAATTTTTATAATTTTTTAATTCTCTCTAATGCAGCCACGGTATTTTCGTAACTTCCAAATGCAGTCAAGCGGAAATATCCCTCTCCACTCGGTCCAAAACCAGAACCTGGTGTTCCAACTACATTGGCATTCTCCAACAGATAGTCAAAGAACTCCCAAGATGTCATATTTTTCGGCGTCTTCAACCAGATATATGGTGCGTTCACTCCTCCAAAGACCGTATAGCCTGCTTCTAAGAGCCCTGTCTTAATCACAGAAGCATTTTTCATATAATAGGCCACCTGTTCCTTTAACTGCGCTTTTCCAGCCTCAGAGTAAACTGCTTCTCCTGCACGCTGAATAATGTATGGTGCACCGTTAAATTTGGTACCGTGACGTCTAGCCCACATGGAGTGCAAAGAGACATCCTGACGTTTTAATTCTTTTGGCACTACCGTGTATCCGAGTCTAACTCCGGTAAAACCTGCATTTTTAGAAAAACTTTTGATTTCCATTGCACAGGTTTTCGCTCCCTCGCACTCATAAATGGAATGTGCCACATCCTTTTCAGTAATGTAAGCCTCATAAGCCCCATCATAGATAATCACAGCGCCCGACTGGTTTGCATAATCCACCCACTCTTGCAGCTGAGATTTCGTCACAGTTGTTCCCGTCGGATTGTTCGGAAGGCAGAGATAGATGAGATCCGGCGTCTCCTTTGGAAATTCCGGCACAAATCCGTTCTCCATCGTACACGGCATATAGACGATATCACTCCACATCTCTGTGGTCTGATCGTATGTTCCAGTTCTGCCCGCCATCACATTGGAATCCACATAGACCGGATAAACCGGATCGCAAACAGCAATCTTACAATCCGCACTAAATAACTCCTGAATATTAGAAGAATCACATTTTGCTCCATCCGATACAAAAATTTCATCTGCCGTAATATCACAGCCGCGATCTGCATAGTCATTCTTCGCAATCGCATTTCTCAAAAATTCGTAACCCAAATCCGGCGCATATCCGTGGAAAGTCTTCGCATCCGCCATCTCATCCACTGCCTTGTGCAACGCTTCAATGATCGCCGGAGCAAGCGGCTGTGTCACATCGCCGATTCCTAGACGAATCAATCCCTTTTCAGGATTCGCCTGCTGATACTCATTGACTTTTTTTGCAATCGTACTAAATAAGTAGCTGCCTGGCAGCTTTTGAAAGTTGTCATTTACTCTTACCATTGTCCTACCTCTTCTTCCTTTTTGTGTTTTTATATTAAATCATTGATTTCACCGTCAAAAACAATATTTGCCGTTCCCGTCATAAAGACATGATTCAAATTCCTGTCCCAATAAATTTTTAAATCTCCTCCGAGCAAACGAACAGTGATCTCCTCTTTACAATGCCCGTTTAGAATTGCCGCAACAGCCGTCGCACAGGCTCCCGTTCCACAGGCAAGCGTCTCACCGGACCCTCTTTCCCATACGCGCATCTGTAATGTATGTTCGTCTAAAACCTTTACAAATTCTGTGTTGATTCGATTTGGAAAATTCACATGATTTTCGAACTTCGGACCAAGCTTTTCGATTTCCAGATCTTCCACATCATCCATAAATACCACACAGTGGGGATTTCCCATAGAGACACAGGTTATATGATATTCAATGTCATCAACGCAAATCGGTATATTGACTGCCTGTTCTGTTGACGCTGTCACAGGAATCTTTTTCGCTATTAGCTCCGGTTCTCCCATATCGACGCACACAAGGCAGACTTTATCGTCTTCTATCGTAAGTTCCAGCTCTTTGATTCCCGCAAGTGTCTCGATGTGGATCTGCTGCTTTTTAGTCAATCCCTTATCATAGACATATTTTGCAACACAGCGAATCCCATTTCCGCACATCTCGCCTCTTGAGCCATCTGCATTGTACATATCCATACAAAAATCTGCTACTTTAGACGGTTTTATTAAGATTAATCCGTCGGAACCAATACCAAAATGTCTGTCACTTACCTTTTTTGCGAGTTCCTCTGGATTCTCCACTTCCTCCTCAAAACAGTTCACATAGACATAGTCATTGCCA
>JAAVYC010000022.1 GCA_022790905.1 Lachnospiraceae bacterium
CACAACTTATTTTTTCCTGAATCGCTTTCGTATGGCGAAGTTCCAGCACCTCTTTGATCTCCTTTTCTGGCACCTCCATCTCTCACCCTCCTCCCACAAAACTCACGATCTCCAAAACATCACCATCCTGCAAAATTTTCTTTTCATACTCTGCTCTTGGCACAATTTCTTCATTGCACTCCACAGCAATTTTTTCTTTCTGGTAACCGTTTTCTGTCAGTAATTCGATCAATATTTTACCATCTGCTTCCATTTTCTCTCCATTTACCTGTACCATTGAAAACCTCCTACATTTTTTGATCACTTTACTGCGCCAAATACAGTCATATTAATGACACTTTCTGTTCGTACAAATGCGCATATTATTTTTATTCTACAGGAAGATACGTTCACGCTTCAGTATGACAGGATCTTTTCTATAGAATAAAAAAACCACACGAAGCAATACACCCGCGGTGGTGTACCCCTTCGTGTGGTTTTTCACACTCTAGTATCTATTCTAGTTATTTTCTATCTATCTGTCAAGCCTTTGGTAAATCTTAACACCAGAATACTTTCTATTTGTTCTCCTGCTGCTTTTTGTAATAATTTATAAACTCCTGGCTTCCCACTCTCGTAGCGCCTTCCTTTTCCACGTCGGTTCGGATATCGATCTCTATGCCATATTCCCGCTCCATGATCTCTTTAAAGCGCGGACGGCAAAACATTCCCTGACAATATCCCATAGAAGCACGTGTTCTTCTTTTCACCGCATCCACGGAAGTCAACTGAATTCCACGATGCAGACAGTCTACAATTGTTCCTTCTTCCACCTGTTCACAGCGGCAAATCATCTTTTCCGGGCAAGACGGAATGTCAAGGAGTTTATTGACCTCCTCAAAAGAACGCATCTGTTCTTTTTTCTGGATAATCGGCGCGCGATACGGATCATAAGAGACATCCTCTTTTAGCTCCAGCCCCTGCTTTTGCAATTCTTCCACCATCATATCGGCAATAGCTGGGGAAGAGGTGAGTCCCGGCGACTGGATCCCCGCCGCATTCAAAAATCCATCGGTCTTAGTTCTTCCAACAATAAAATCGTCCGTGGACGAGACTGCGCGCACACCGGTAAAGCTTCGGATAAACTGCATTGGATCAAATTTGTCCGTGGTGTGAAGTCCCTCCTGATAAATCTTCCAGAGACGATCTATGTGCGTACTTCGATCCATGGTTCCCTCTTCGTCGATGGCATCCGGTCCCAGTAACAGATTTCCGTGATAAGTGGATGTCACCAAAATCCCCTTTCCCATCTTAGATGGCATCTGGAACACAACGGTATTGAGTGCACTTCCAGTTCCCCTTGCAAAGAGAAGGTACTCACCGGAACGCGGGCGAATATCAAATGTCTTCCCGTTGACCATCTGATCCACTTTATCAGAAAAAAGTCCCGCCGCATTGATGACAAAACGGCTCTCAAAATCCTCTTTCTCTGTGTGAACAACAAAATAACCTTCTTTTTTCTCAATTCCCTCTACTTGTGTATTTAAAAATAGCTTTGCTCCATTGCGAATTGCATTTTCCGCCATGGCAATTGCCATCTCGTACGGGGAGCAGACACCTGCCCCTTCACAATACAATGCATACTTGACCTCCGGATTGATATTTGGATCTAGCTCTAAGATTTCTTCTCTGTTTAAAATTTTTAAATCCGTCAGTCCATTTTTCTTTCCATTTTCCATCATAGACTCTAATTTGGAAAGATCTTCCTCATCCATTGTGATGACTAAACTGCCAATTTTTTGAAAGCCAAAATTTAGCTCTTTGTTCAGCTGTTCAAACTGTATTCGTCCTTTGTAACACAGACGACCTTTTAATTTTGCATTCGCCTCCGCATAGCCCCCGTGAACAATGGCGCTGTTTGCCTTTGTCGAACCCATCGCCACATCATCTTCTTTTTCCAGCATTGCAAGGGACAATTGATACCTCGACAACCGTCTCGCGATAGAAGTTCCCACAATTCCAGCTCCTATAATCAATACATCATACATAAAATCACCTCTTCCCTTCCTCACTTATTATGTTCTCTTTTACCTATCTTATCCTGCTATTCCAATTTCACAGTCACATTATATTTCATTTTCAATCCGAATCTGACATGCTCTCATCGCCTCTAAAGCTGTCTTATGGCTCTTAGGAGTAACCCCTGCACAACAGGAAGCGTCTACCACAATCTCTACCTCTGGTAAAAATGCTTTCGCTAACATTGCATTGGAAATCACACAGATATCTGTGCAAAGTCCTACAAACGTTATGCTTTTTAATGGATCATTCTGGTGCTCTATTTTCAACATCTCACTCAGTTCCACAGAACCAAACGCCATTTTTTCAATCACAGCCTCGCTTTTACACCGCTCTAATTCCGGATGAATCTGCCAGCCCCGTGTATTCCTAATACAATGAGATATCGGAAGATTACGTCCCTCTTGGGTATCGGGATAATTCTCTCTATGAGTATCTTGAGTGAAAAATGTCTTTCCAGAAAAATCCTGAATTTTTTCCTTCACTTTTGGCACAATAGCCAAAGCTTCCTCACTCCCAAGCGTACCATCTATAAAATCATTCTGCATATCCACTACCACTAAAATATCCTGCATAATTTCCCTCTCCCGTCCACATTTGATAAAATACAGACATGTCCTTTTGACTCATACCGATCGTATTATGCCAATATTTGATCTAATGTCTTAAATAATTTCTGCACATCAATTGGTTTCGCCAAATGGCCATTCATACCACACCTTAAGGCTTCCTGCCGATCCTCATCAAATGCATTTGCCGTCATTGCCAAAATCGGTATCGATGCCAGTTCCTTATTTTCCAATTCACGAATTGCCTTTGTCGCCTCATATCCATTCATCACTGGCATACGAACATCCATAAGAATCATTTGATAATATCCCGGTTCTGAATTTTTCAACATCTCTACCGCAATCTGCCCGTTTCCTGCAACTTCCGACAAAAATCCGGCATCTCCTAAAATGGCAGTTGCAATCTCCTGATTCAGCTCATTATCCTCTGCCAGTAAAATACGTCCTGTTCGTGCCTGTACTAACGGTTTCTCCTCGTTCTCGTCTTCCTCTTCTTTTTCCCCTGCTTCCACAATAGACTGTAAGCAAGTTTTTAATTCTGATAAAAACAGCGGTTTGCTGCAAAACGCCGTGACACCAGCCTCTTTTGCCTCATTCTCAATATCGGACCAGTCGTATGCCGTTAACACAATGATGGATACATCTTCACCTATTTCTTTTCGGATTCTGCGTGTAACCTCCACCCCATTCATATCGGGCAGCAACCAATCTATAATCTATACCCCGTACCTATCGCCGCGTGTCACCGCCTGATGTGTGCGCAATACCGCTTCCTTTCCTGAAAGCGTCCATTCTGCACGCATTCCAATCTGCTGAAGCATATAGGATACACTGTCACAGGTATTAAAATCATCATCTACAACCAGTGCTCTACAGTTTTTCAACTGTGGAATATCTTGCGGCTCTTTCGCGTCAGTACGCAGCCGGAATGTAAAAGCAACATTGACTTCCGTACCCACTCCTTGCTCACTTTTTACCTCAATGGTACCATTCATCATATCCACAATATTTTTTGTAATTGCCATTCCAAGACCAGTTCCCTGAATGCCGCTATTCGTGCTGCTCGTCTCCCTCTCGAATGGCTCAAAAATATGTGACACAAATTCCTCACTCATTCCGATTCCGGTATCTTTGATACAGAATTCATAATTGGCATGGCCGTCCGGCGCTCCGGCCTTTTCTATAATCCGCATGCTGACAATACCGCCTGCTCCCGTATATTTTACGGCATTGCTGAGCAAATTCAAAAGTACCTGATTTAATCGCAATTTATCACAATAGATATCCTCGTCTAAAACATCCACCGCATCAATATATAATTCCAACTGTTTTGCATGAATATCCGCCTGCAAAATATTGCGTAATCCATGTAAAATATCCGGCAGACAACACGGTTTTTCGTCCAAACGTATCTTCCCGCTCTCAATACGACTCATATCTAAAACATCATTAATCAGACTCAACAAATGATTTCCCGACGTCAAAATCTTCTCAAGATGTTCTTTTACCTGTTCTTTATGGTCAATATGTGCAATGGCCAGTGCTGTAAACCCTACAATTGCATTCATCGGTGTCCGAATATCATGCGACATATTGGAAAGGAACACACTTTTGGCCTTGTTTGCCCTATTCGCCTGCAAAAGCGCATCCTCCAGCATATTTTTCTGTTCCATTTCATTGCGGATTTCCTCATCTACACTGCGGAATCCCAAAACAATGCCATGATTTCTCTCCCAGGTTCCCGCACGTACTACTTTCATCTGGAAATAGAGTGTTTTCCCATTTCTGGCAGTCCGATAATTCACATGGTATACTTTCTTTTCTGCCAATTCTTCTTTTATCTTTTCAACAGAAAAAGCCTGAATAAGCATATCCCGATCATCTTTATATACAAATTCATCTATGTAACGCTTCAGACTCTCCTCCAGAGAGATCTCCCCGTCAAAAATAGAGTAAAGTTTTTCCTCATTACTCTCAGCATTCTGTATCAGTTTTCCCTCGCCAGTGTCCAGATTAAAAAAGCAAACTAGATTATAATCTATACTCAGCGCCTGGATCAATTCCATCTGGAATCTCTCATTCCTTTTTTCCTGCAACTTCTGCTCCGTGCAGTCTAAAAGAAAGCGCTGATAAATCAACTCTCCATTCTCTCTCAAAAGCTTAACATTGCCCATGACATGCAAAATCTCTCCATTTTTATGCTGTACACGGTACGACACACTGACACTGTCTTCCTCTTTTTCCAATGTCTGTATACACGCTCTGAGCTTTTCTCTATCTTCCTCCATGACAGTAGGAGCAACCAGCTGAAACCCATCTTCCATCAACTCTTTTAAGGAATCATATCCCAAAATCTTAAGGGCAGCCCTATTGGCACTCAAAACCTGTACACCATCTAATGTATGGCGCATCACTCCGCAATCTATCGTAGTAAAAATAGTCTCCAGCGTCTCATTCTTTTTTATGATTTCTTGTTCATAGGCACGTTCCTGTGTCACATCAATTGCCACGCCTACCGTACCCATTACATTTCCGTCCAAATTATACAGCGGAGATTTATAAGTGGTAAGTGTTCTCATACCTTCTCCTGTTGTAATTACTTCCTCGGACACACAGGTTTCCTGCTTTCTCATTACCTCCAACTCTGATTCGATGCAGGCCGGATCATCATGTTCCACATCCCAGATATAGGCATGGCTTTGCCCCTCCACCTGTTCTTTTGTTTTATTCACAACTTTGCAAAAACTGTCATTTACTTTTTCATGAATGCCGTTCTTATCTTTATACCAAATGAGATTTGGAATATTATTAATCGTAGATTCAAAATAGTGGCTGGTCTCCCAAAAATCTTTGCTCATCTTATATGTCTGCTGCCATCTGAGAAAACGGAATCGTATCTCCTCCCCTGTCATGGGCAACGTCCATATATCTCTTACTTCGGACAAATCATTTGCCAAAAGTGCCGTCTGTTCCCTATTTGCAAGTAAAATTAGTTCTGATTTTTCATTTTTACTCAACATCAGGATTTGTAATGCTTCTTTCGCATCGATATCTTGCAAATTTGCAAAAATCACATCCGCTTGAGCTGTCAATATTTCTTCTAATTCGACACTCTCACATACTTCATGTGTAAAATGCTCCAGTGGAGACATCTCCTTTATAATCTCGAATGCCTGGCACTGCTGACCTGTTAAATAAAAATGAAGATGACAATGATACATATCTGTTTCCTCCCCTTATTTTGCAGATTCTCTACCTAATCATATATTTCAACTCAATGGCGCTAATCTGATACAAGTTCAAATTGGCGCCATTCAATTACTTTTTTCTATAAAACAACGATATGTTTATCTTTGTTATTGTAACAATTGTATGAATTGATGTCAATATTCATGGGCTTTTTACTGCCTTATCCTCTGCAATTTCCTTTATTTTCCAGTATCATTTCTTCAAGAGAATTTCCCAGTGGAACGATCGGCATAACATTGCACTCTGCTTCTATGATGAACTCTATCACTGTAGGAACTTTCTTATTTTTTCTGCCATATGTTAATGCATTTACAATTTCCTTTTCATTCATAACACGGATTCCCTTTGCCCCATAACTTTCTGCTAATTTTACAAAATCCGGTGTGTATTCCGGACAATCTTTGCCTGAAAAATCACAGGGAACCGGACAACTCTTCCGATAACGCATACAGGTACTAGAATAACACCGCTCATAAAACATTTCCTGCCATTGTCTTACGTTCCCTAAATATCCGTTGTTTAAAATACAGATCACAATCGGCAATTCGTAGGCGACAGCCGTTGCCATTTCCTGAATATTCATCTGCATTCCGCCATCCCCTGTAAGCACAAGAACATCTTTCTCGGGATTTCCAAGTTTTGCTCCGATTGCCGCAGGAAAACCATATCCCATTGTTCCCATTCCTCCAGATGTCAGCAATTTTTTATTTTCGTCCAGTTCTAAAAATTGCGCTGCCCACATCTGATTCTGACCCACATCCGTAGAAATCACTGCTTTTGGAAACGTTTCATTGATTGCTTGCATAATTTTTTGAGGACTCATTCCCACGTTATCCATAACAAGAGGATATTCTTTTTTCCACTGCCTGATCTTTTCCAACCATTCTGTAACCTGCAAAGATATTGTATGTTTAAGCAACAAATTCATTACTTCTTTTGCATCTGCCGCAACTGAAATATTAACCACAACATCACGGGAAATGGAAGAAGGATCGATATCCATATGAATAATCGTCGCATTTTTTGCAAATTCTTCTGTTTTTCCCGTAATACGGTCACTAAATCTTGTCCCTATGGAAAACAAAACATCGCAGTGACTAACGGCAGAATTAGCGGCAAAACTTCCATGAATTCCAAGATTTCCTACATACAATTCATGTGTTGATGGAATCCCTCCCTTTCCCATAATTGTCGTGACAACTGGTACCCCCGTCTTTTCTGCCAGTTGTGTCATTTCTCTGTTTGCATGAGCAATATTGACGCCCCCACCAACTAAAAAAAGAGGCTTTTTTGCTTGATTTAGCACTTCCAAAGCCTTGCTAATCTGGCCCATCTGTGTCACCGCACTCACATCGCAATCTCTGACTTCCCTTTTCTTTGAATAGCTATCACTGCCGTATTCCTTTTGAATGTCTTTGGGAAGATCCACTACGACAACCCCTGGTTTTCCAGTCCTCGCAATGTAAAAAGCTTTTCTTATGGTCTCTGCCAGCTCTTCCCTGTTGTGTACCATCACTGCATATTTACAGATACTCTCTGTGATATTGACAATATCGACTTCCTGAAAAGAGGTATTTCCAATAAGCCCTATCGGCACTTGTCCCGTAAAGCAGACCAGGGGTACACTGTCATAA
>JAAVYC010000023.1 GCA_022790905.1 Lachnospiraceae bacterium
ATAATGTTTTTTAACCATATCTTTTTTGTATCCCTTTGTGACGAGACGACCAAAAAATCTTCTTTTTCACTGTTTAGTTTTTCTATCGCCTGTTCTAAAACCTGGTCTAACTTTTTTTGTGCGATCGGTTTTACCAGATAACGAAATGCCTCCACTTCATAGGCTTCAAAAACATATTCTTGGAAAGATGTGACAAAGATCAAGAGATTTCCAGACATCTTCTCTCGCAATAATTTTGCTAAGTCCATGCCACTGATTTCCGGCATTCTGATATCCAAAAAAATAATATCAAATGTCTCTTTTGCATTCAACAAATCCTTTCCTGTATAAAACTGTCTGTAAAGAGCGGGAACTCTTTTTTTCTCTAAAATATTCTCAACGCGTTTCGCTAAGTCTGCACATTCTAACACGACATCGTCACACACGGCAATCGAAAACAACAGGATACCTCCTCTCAACCATACGGTCTCTCTTAGGATATAAAAAGGAGATGCAGCAAAATCGCTCATCCCCTTTTCTTCTCTATTTGATCTGACTTTCTAACACAGCTTTTGCTTCTGCTAACGCATCTGCAATTCCCGCCGGATTCTTTCCTCCAGCCTGTGCCATATTTGGACGACCACCACCGCCGCCGCCTACTTTTCCAGCAATTGCTTTGATCAGATTGCCCGCATGGGCACCACTTTTCATCGCAGTGTCGGTTGCCATCGCCACAAGGTTGACTTTTCCGCCATTCTCTGAAGCTAGGACAATCACGCCTTCACCCAATCTCTCTTTTAACTGGTCTCCTAAATCGCGCAAACCATTCATATCCACGCCGTCGGCACGGACTGCTAAAAGTTTTACACCTTTTATCTCTTCCACCTGATCCATGACATCGCCCAGCGCTTCTTTTGCAGCTTTACTCTTTAGCGACTCATTTTCGCTCTGTAATGCCTTGATCTCTGCCATTAGATGCTCCAATTTATCCACTAGACCCTGCGGATTAGTCTTCACTACTTTTGCAGCCTCCTCTAACATCTCCTCAATTCTGTCATAGTAACCGAATACGCCTTCTGAAGTGAGAGCCTCAATACGACGCACTCCCGCTGCAATACCGGATTCTGAGACGATCTTAAATGCGTTGATGTTACTTGTATTTTCAACATGAGTACCTCCGCAGAGTTCGATAGAAAAATCGCCCATACTGACTACACGGACGCTGTCCCCATATTTTTCGCCAAATAACGCCATAGCACCGCTCTTTTTCGCCTCATCTAAAGTCATAATCTTTGTCACAACCGGAAGTGACTGACCAATCTTTTCGTTTACCAGACTTTCCACTTTCGCCAGTTCTTCTTCTGTCATAGGCGCAAAATGGGAGAAATCGAATCGAAGTCTGTCCGCATCCACATATGAACCGTGCTGTTCCACATGGCTGCCTAACACTTCGCGCAGCGCTTTTTGCAGTAAATGTGTCGCACTGTGATTTCTCATGGTCAGGGAACGTCTTCTTTTATCCACTTTCAGACTGACCATATCACCCACCTTGATCATGCCCTTTTTCACTTTACCGACATGTCCGACTTTTCCTCCGCGAAGATTGATCGTATCTTCCACCTGAAAAATTCCGTCTGCCGTCTCGATGCTTCCAATATCGTTACACTGACCGCCCATCGTCGCGTAGAATGGAGTCTCTTCCACGATCACAGTTCCAACTTCCCCATCTGAAAGCGCCTCCACAAGCTCTGTCTCAGAAGTCAGCACTGTCACCTTCGATGCATGCTCTAACCGGTCATATCCGACAAACCCCGTCGTAACCGCCACGTCAATCTCGTCGTATACTGTGGCATCGGCTCCCATATAGTTGGTCTCTTTGCGCGCACTTCTCGCCTTTTCTCTCTGCTCATCCATGCACTTTTTAAAGCCGTCCTCATCGATCACAAATCCCTGTTCCTCTAAGATCTCCTGCGTCAAATCAATCGGGAATCCATAGGTATCGTATAATTTAAAAGCATTCTCGCCAGATAATACTTTGCTGCCTGTCCCTTTCATTTCCTTTTGCATTTCATCTAAAATACTAAGACCCTGATCGATCGTTTTATTGAATTTCTCTTCTTCCTGCGTTAACACTTTTAAGATAAATTCTCTTTTTTCCTCTAACTCAGGATAGCCGTCTTTACTCTCCGCAATGACCGTCTCACTCAATTTTGCAAGGAATTTCTCTTCTATTCCAAGCAGTCTTCCATGGCGCGCCGCGCGGCGGATAATTCTGCGTAGTACATAGCCTCTTCCCTCATTCGTCGGCATAATTCCATCGGAAATCATAAACGTCGCCGAACGGATATGGTCCGTGATCAGACGAATGGATACATCATCTAAAGCATCGGTCTGATACTTCTTATGAGCAATCTCACAGATTTTATCGCGAATTGCTTTCATCGTGTCGATATCAAACACTGAATCCACGTCCTGTACCACAACGGCGAGACGCTCTAAGCCCATGCCCGTGTCAATATTTTTATTCTCAAGCTCCTCGTAATTGCCGTGTCCGTCTCCGTTAAACTGTGTGAATACGTTGTTCCACACCTCCATAAAACGATCGCAGTCGCAGCCCACTTTACAATCCGGGCTGCCGCATCCATATTTTCCCCCGCGGTCATAATAGATCTCAGAACACGGTCCGCAAGGTCCCGCGCCGTGCTCCCAGAAATTATCACACTCACCGTTCTCGTCGCGATAAAAGCGTGTGACTTTTTCCGCCGGAACTCCGATCTCTTTGGTCCAGATCTCAAACGCCTCGTCGTCCTCTCCATAAATGGACGGATAGAGTCTTTGCGGATCCATGCCGAGCACTTCTGTCAAAAATTCCCAGCTCCAGGCAATCGCCTCATGTTTAAAATAGTCTCCAAAAGAAAAGTTACCAAGCATCTCAAAAAAAGTCAGATGTCTCGCCGTCTTTCCAACATTCTCGATATCCCCAGTACGGATACATTTCTGACAGGTAGTCACTCTTTTTCTCGGCGGAATTTCCTGGCCCGTAAAATAAGGTTTCAACGGCGCCATTCCCGCATTGATCAGCAGCAGACTGTTGTCATTGTGCGGTACTAAAGAAAAGCTGTTCATCGACAAATGCCCTTTTCCCTCAAAGAACTCCAGATACATTCTGCGAAGTTCATTCACTCCATATTTTTTCAATTCTTTGTTCCTCCAAAATCCATTTCTTCTGTTATTCCTTTAGGGTATCTTTTGCAGTTTCCTTTGCATCTTTATTCATCCGCATTTTCTTTCCCGCCATTACTCCGACAATCGCAATTAATACAAAAATAACTAACTTTACTACATATTGAATCAAACTCGCCAAAAACGTCATAACATTCCCTCCATTTTCTGTGTACAAACCGTACAGACTATTCTTTATGATAGCACAGGAAAATTCTTATTTCAAGATATCTCCCTTTTCTATTTATACATTTTTATTCCCATACAGACCTAACCGGATCGCTACATTTTAGACATCAGAGTTCCACATCTTCCAATAGCGCGTCTCCGTCCGCTGCGGACGTAGCCAAAACATCGCACCGCTCATTTAACGGATGTCCGTCATGCCCTTTCACCCAGACATAGGTGACCTGATGCGGCTTCATCACCTCCAAAAGACGTCTCCAGAGATCTTCATTTTTTACTGGCTTTTTGTCTGCTTTTTTCCATCCTCTTTTGATCCATCCTTCAATCCACTTCTGGTGAAATGCATCCACTAGATATTTTGAGTCCGAATATAGGGTAACCTCACAAGGCTTTGTCAATGCCTCTAGTCCGCGTATGGCTGCCATCAATTCCATTCTATTGTTCGTTGTCTTTTTATATCCAGCGGATAACTCCCGCTCATGTAAAGTCCCCTTTGAGTCCACATACTGGAGTACTGCTCCATATCCTCCAGGACCGTCCGGATTCCCCCTCGCCGCCCCGTCCGTATAGATTGTCACTTCCATTTTCTCATCCTCTCTTTTTATCGTAAGTCTATAGTTCAAAAACCTGATTTTCCTGATTGATCTCCATCATTTTTTTTGCAAGTTCCTCCTCGCCCCGCGAAATCAACTCTTTTTTATAGGTCCCAATCAGATCATAGCGCTTCCACATATGCATTGGAAATACGACATCTGCATCCATTTCGTGCAAAAAATAATCCATTCCATTTTTATAATTTTCTTCTAAACGCATATCCATCACAACAAATGCAATGTCCATATGAGTTCCCCTAAGAGGCTCCAATTCTTCTCTGTACTCCCGCTTCATCTGCTCCCTATAAGCATCATTGCGCACTTCTCCTTTGCGCACCTCCCAGCTCCACTCGTTCAAATCCCCTGCATGAAAGATCGTCTTGCCCTGATATCGCACCAAAAAGGAGACTCCCTCATCAGTAGAGCCATAAGCGCGCACTGATAGTCCATCCACCTCATAACTTCCTCCAGGTTTTGTCGTAATCATCCTCTCTTTCACACTTGGATCAATCCCATTACGGCTTAAATATTTTTCATTAAAGCGCATATCATTCCCCAGAAAAAAGCGCATCTGCGGGTAGTCCATTCCCCATTTTAAGGACTCCAACCAGAAATGATCGCGGTGTTTATGGCTCGCAAAAATATAATGCTTTTTATATCGCGAAAAATCAGGCAGCTCGCCCTCAAAATTTACCTCCGGTGTCTTTTTTTTATCAAAATAGTCAAATAGCAATAACGTCTCGCCGATTTCCACTGCAAAACAGCTGTGCATAATATATAAGACTCTCATCTCATTTTCCCTATGATCTCATTTGCCTTTCTATAGATTTCTTCCGGCTCTTCCCCAATATGGAATCTGCCGTCTTCATATAAAATGTTTCCATTTACCATCGTCAATTTTATGTTCTGTTTACTGCCGCTATACACCAGATTTTTCGTGAGATTGTTTTCCGGCTGCATATTAGGCTGATGTAAATCGATCATTATTAGGTCCGCCTTTTTTCCAACCGCAAGACAATCGCAATCTGTAAGCCCCATCGCATAAGCACCTCCCGCTGTCGCCATATAGAGCACTTCATTCGCATCCAAAACGGCAGCATCGTTTTCTCTTAATTTTGCGAGTCCTAAGACCAAAAACATCTCCCGGAACATATCCAAAGAGTTATTGCTCGCGGCTCCGTCCGTTCCAATCGCCAGATTGATGCCCGCTTTTCTTATTTTTTCCAGTGGTGCAATCCCACTCGCCAACTTGAGATTAGAAGCCGGATTTGTGATTACATGCAATTTTTTATCCCTAAAAATCCGAATATCTTCCTCATCAAACCAGACGCAGTGATAGCCGCCTCCGCCATAGTCATAGAGTCCAAGCTCATTCAAAAGCTGCACCGGTGATTTTCCATAACGCCCTTTACACTCTTCCACTTCCTTTTTCGTCTCCGAAATATGCGTATAGACCGGAGCATGATATTTATGACTCAATTCTGCCAATCCCGTTAAAAGTTTTTCATCTGTCGTATATTCTGCGTGAAATCCCATCTGATAACTGCAAAGTTCATGGTAGCCATTGTATCTCACATATTCCTCTTCCAACTCTTCCAAAGAACTTGTAAAATTATTCAACCCACTGACCTGTATCATCCGAAACCCACAGTCAATTCCCGCCTGTATAACCTCCCTCGGATAAATATACATATCAAATACAGAAGTAATTCCGCTCGTGAGGTATTCCATAACGGCAAGCTTCGTAAAAAGATAGGCGTCCTCTTTTTGAAGTTTTGCCTCCATCGGAAAAATCTGTTCATTCAGCCATTCCTGCAGCGGAAGATCATCTGCTCTTGATCGCAAAAAAGTCATAGGCGAATGCGTATGGGCATCTTTAAAGCCGGGCATCAACAGATTTCGCCTTACGTCAATTTCTCTGTCCCAGAGAATGATATCATCTGGATTTTTGCAGACCGAACCGACGTCTGCGCCATCTCCGATATAACAGATTTCACTGCCGCGCACCCAGAGTTCTCCCTCTAGAATCCCAAACTGCTTCTCCTGCTTTCGTATCAGGATTCTCGCGTTATAAAACCGTATGTTCACTCTATCACCTCCGGTTCTACATTTCCCCGCACATTTTCACAACTGACTCATGCAAAAGCCTCCGAATGTATGGCGCAGCCTTCGCCGCATTTTCCTGCACTTCTATATGAGAAAGCGGATTCTCGGACATTCCCGCCGCCATATTCGTAATACAGGAAATTCCACAGATTCTCATTCCCATGTGATTTGCGGCAATCGCCTCACATGCGGTACTCATACCAACCGCAGATGCACCTAAAATTTTCGCCGCACGCACTTCCGCAGGCGACTCATAATTCGGCCCTTTGAACTGACAGTAAATTCCCTCTTTTAGATCAAGCCCGATCTCTTTTGCGGTCTTTCTCAAGATCTCCTGCAAATCTCTGTCATAAATTTCGCTCATATCTG
>JAAVYC010000024.1 GCA_022790905.1 Lachnospiraceae bacterium
ACATACATACAATCTCTTTGGTGTACCGTTTACCTTACACTTTACAGATTTGATGTTCGATTTCCACATTCTATTTGATTTTCTATGAGAATGGCTCACGTTATTACCGAAGTGAGCGGCTTTTCCACATACTGCACATTTTGCCATGACGTTGCACCTCCTCGCACATTATTAAGTTCACACATTTAGCGAACTCACAATGGTTATATTTTATCAGATAAGATTAGATAATGCAAGGAAAAATTAATAAATTAAGAAAAAACAAAAAGAAAAGGTTTTCTTTTCCTATAAAAACAGTTATAATAGCCTAGAATATATATGTAGTATGTGTGAGCATGATATATGGAGGTAAATGGATGAAGGGAAGAATGAACACCCCACTGGGAAGAATCATCATTGATACGGATGTAATTGCAACTTATGCAGGATCTGTAGCAGTCGGATGTTTCGGTATCGTTGGAATGGCAGCTGTAAATATGAAAGATGGAAAGGTAAAGCTGTTCAAAAAAGATTATTTAAACCACGGTATTAATGTCACACTGGATGAAAATAATAAGATTACCATCGATTTTCATATGATTGTATCTTATGGAGTTAGTATCCTTACAATTTCTGAAAATCTGATGGAAACTGTAAAATACAGAGTTGAAGAATTTACCGGAATGCAGATTGAGAAAATCAACATTTTCGTTGAGGGTGTCCGTGTAATTGATTAAGGAGGTTGATGAATTGGAAATCAATACGATAGATGCTTCCAAAGTGGCAAAGATGTTTTTGGCAGGAGCTAAAAATCTTGAAGCAAAAAAAGAATGGATCAATGAACTGAATGTATTTCCGGTACCGGATGGAGATACGGGTACGAATATGAGTATGACGATTATGGCCGCAGCACGCGAGGTGAGCGCTCTAAAGAATCCGGATATCAAGTCATTGTGTAAAGCAATTTCTTCCGGTTCCTTACGGGGCGCGCGCGGAAATTCTGGTGTTATCTTATCACAGTTGTTGCGCGGATTTACCAAGGGAATCGCAGAGTACGAAGAAATCAATGTTATGGTTTTGAGTGAGGCTTTCCAAAAAGCGGTGGATACCGCATATAAAGCGGTTATGAAACCAAAAGAGGGCACCATCTTGACGGTCGCAAAAGGAGGAGCTAGAAGGGCATTAGAACTCGCAGATGAGACAGATGATCTCGTTTATTTTGCTGGCGAGGTAATCAAAGAAGCGGATCGCATCCTACAAAAGACCCCGGATATGCTGCCAGTCTTAAAACAGGCAGGAGTGGTGGATTCTGGCGGGCAGGGATTGTTAGAAGTCTTAAGAGGGGCTTATGATGCCTTGCTAGGAAAGGAAATTGATTATACGATTGAAGGAGTCCCGACAACAGGCGGGACTGTCAAAATCACACCTCAGGCGGAGGCCGATATCAAATTTGGATATTGTACGGAATTTATCATTATGCTGAATAAACCGATGACGGATGGACAGGAAAGAGAATTTAAAGGATATCTGGAATCCATTGGAGATTCCATCGTAGTCGTGGCAGATGATGATATTACGAAAGTTCACGTACATACGAATGATCCTGGTCTAGCAATCCAGAGAGCATTGACGTATGGTGCGCTGAGCAAAATGAAAATCGACAATATGCGTGAGGAACATCAGGAAAAGTTAATCAAAGATGCCCAAAAAATTGCTGAGCAGCAAAAAGAGAAAGAAAAGGAATCGTTAAAAGAGGAAGAAATTCCGGTTGAGCCAAAAGATGTGGCATTTATCTCTGTCTCTATTGGAGAGGGAATCAATGAGATTTTTAAGAGCCTCGGCGTAGACGAGATCATCGAAGGCGGACAGACGATGAATCCGAGCACAGAGGATATCCTAGAGGCGATTGAGAGAGTACATGCAAAAACCGTATTCGTTTTTCCAAACAATAAAAATATTATTTTGGCCGCAAATCAGGCAGCTACACTTGTAAAAGAAAGGCATGTCATTGTCATTCCGACAAAGACAGTTCCACAGGGAATTGCAGCGCTAGTGAATTATATTCCGGAAAATAAACCGGATGAGAATGAGATTTCTATGAAAGAGGAGATCGAACATGTGAAATCCGGTCAAATTACCTATGCTGTCCGCGATACGATCATCAATGAAAAGGAGATCAAGCGCGGAGATTATATGGGAATCGGAGATGACGGAATCCTCTCTGTTGGAAGGGACCGAGATGAGACTCTAAAAGATATGATTGCGCAGTTAGTGGATGAGGACTCGGCGCTGATCAGCCTCTATTACGGAGAAGGTGTCAGCGAGGAAGATTCGGAAAAAATCGTTTCTGAATTACAGACGGCTTATCCAGATCTGGATGTGGATATCAATTTTGGAGGACAGCCGGTATATTATTATGTGATTTCCGTAGAATAGGAGTGGACGATGAACTTAGATTCCAATCTTCGTGAATTAAAAGGAATTGGGGTAAAAACAGAAGCATTGTTTCAAAATTTAGGAGTATACACAGTACGTGATATACTCCTTCATTTTCCCCGAGAATATCATAGATTTGAGAAACCAAAAACCATAAATGAAGCAAGCGTAGGAAGTGTAATGGCAGTTTTTGGAAAGATATCTAAGACGCCGTTGGTCAAAAGAAGTGGAAAAATGACAGTCACAACAGCACTTCTCGTTGAAAAAGAGCGACAGATCTCGTTGATCTGGTTTCGAATGCCCTCTCTAAAAAATAGGCTAAAACCGGGAATTCCTTATATTTTTTATGGAATGGTAAAACAAAAAAACCAGCAGCTCATAATGGAACAGCCCGGGGTCTACACACAGGAACAATACGAGGAACTCTCAGCTTCCCTGCAGCCAATTTATGCTCTGACAAAAGGACTCACAAACAATCAGCTTCGCAAAACGCAAAAACAGGCATTGGAATTTCTCTTTCTATTGGAAGACTTCTTGCCGGAAAAATTGCGGGATCAGCATGATTTTTTGGAATATGGACAGGCAGTAAAAGAATTGCATTTTCCAACAGATGAGATTTTGCTAAAACGGGCAAGAAACCGTCTTGCATACAATGATTTTTTTGAATTTATTCTTATGATGCAGATGTCAAAAGAGCAGAGAGTAAGCGAGGAAAATGAATTTTGTTTTAAGGAAAAGGGAATTGTGGAAAACGTCATACAAAATCTCCCCTATCCGTTGACAAATGCACAGAGACGAACCTTGGATCGTATTCGAGAAGATATGCGAGGCAAATTCGTGATGCAAAGATTGATCCAGGGAGATGTTGGCTCTGGAAAAACAATTGTTGCATTTCTGGCGATGCTAGATGTCGCTTCTAATGGTTATCAGTCGGCGATCATGGCGCCTACGGAGGTTTTGGCAAGACAACACTATGAAAATTTTTGTCAGATGTGTGAAGAATATGATCTCGATTTTCCTGTGATTCTTCTGACTGGATCGATGAGTGCAAAGCAAAAAAGAGAAGCCTATGAAAAAATGCTGTTATACGAAAATGCGTTGATTGTCGGAACACACGCTCTGATACAGGAAAAGGCAGTCTATGAAAAGCTTGCATTAGTTATCACCGATGAGCAACACCGATTTGGTGTAAAGCAGAGGGAGACGTTTGGAAAAAAGGGACAGAAACCTCATATTTTGGTGATGAGTGCGACGCCGATTCCGAGAACGCTTGCCATTATCTTATACGGAGATCTAGATATCTCTGTAATCGACGAAGTTCCGGCGAAACGATTGCCGATTAAAAACTGTGTTGTCGGAATCAAAGACCGTCCAAAGGCCTATACTTTTATCGAAAAACAGGTACGAGAAGGTCATCAAATCTATGTGATCTGTCCTCTCGTGGAGGAGAGCGAAAATATAGAGGCAGAAAATGTGACCGATTACACGAAAATTTTATCAGAAGAACTTCCCGGAATTCGGATCACATGTCTTCACGGAAAGATGAAACCTTCAGAAAAAAATCAGATTATGGAAGATTTTTTAAATGGAGAATCAGATGTGCTTGTCTCTACTACGGTCATTGAAGTTGGGGTCAACGTGCCAAATGCAACTGTTATGCTGATTGAAGATGCGCAGCGATTTGGTCTGGCGCAACTTCATCAGCTGCGGGGACGTGTGGGACGTTCTGATCTTCAATCTTATTGCATTATGATCCATACCTCAGAATCGGAGGAGGCAAAAAAGCCCTGACCGGGTCTTTCACATGATCTGCGA
>JAAVYC010000025.1 GCA_022790905.1 Lachnospiraceae bacterium
ATTAAAAAAGGCACTCCTAGATGCGGGAATCGGAAAAGATATCATGGGATCTTTTGACAATGGAATCTATCAGCCGATTTTTTCGATTATTGCAAAAAATGCTAATGAAAATCAAAAAGAAGAATTTGTCGGTATCGTAAAAAATGTATTCGAGGATACTGTGAAAAAGGGGTTGAATGAAAAGACGCTTTTAGCAGGGCTCAACAGTATAGAGTTTCGTCTGCGCGAAGCGGATTTCGGGTCTTATCCAAAAGGACTGATGTATGGTCTTCAGTGTTTAGAGAGTTGGATCTATGACGAAGAGCAGCCATTTTTACACGTTGAGGCGCTTGATACGATCGAGTTTTTGAAAAAGCAGGTGAAAACGGGATATTTTGAAAAACTCATACAAACATATTTTTTAGACAATATGCATGTATCGGTAGTGATTACAAGGCCGGAAAAAGGACTCAATGCAAAAATAGAAAAAGAGCTGGAAGAAAAGTTAAAGACGTATCGAGAGACGCTTAGCAAAGAGGAATTGCAGCAATTGATCGAGGATACGAGACATTTAGAAGAGTACCAGCAGGAGCCGTCCTCTAAAGAAGACTTGGAAAAGATTCCTCTTTTGAAAAGGGAGGATTTGGAGAAAGATATTCAGAAATTAGTCAATGAAGAGAAAGAAGTGGCCAAAATACCGGTACTGTATCACGATATTTTTACAAATGGTATCCAATATGTGGATTTTCTATTTGATATCAGCCATATACGAGAAGAGGAGCTTCCTTATGTTGGAATTTTAAAGGCAGTGCTCGGTTACGTGGATACACAACAGTATGGGTATGCAGATTTATCGGATGAGATCAATCTGCATACCGGAGGAATTAACAGCAGTATTTTGATTACGGCAAATGTACAGGATCTAGACGATTGCAGTTTGAAATTTGAGATTCGCACAAAGTTTTTAAAAGAAAAGGTCACTACAACGATGAATCTGGTAAAAGAAATTCTCTGCCATTCCAAGCTAGAAGACGACAAAAGACTCTATGAGATTCTTGCGGAGAGCAAATCCAGATTACAGATGGCAATCGGGGGGATGGGGCATTCTGTATCCGCAATGCGGGCGATGTCGTATTTTTCTAAGACTGCGAAAATCAACGATTTGACAAATGGAATCGCGTTCTATAAAATTGTCGCAGAGTTAGAAGGACAGTTTGAAGAGAAAAAAGAGATGCTAAAAGATACTTTAAAGCGCCTTATGGAAAAAATCTTTGTCAGAGAACGCCTGATGTTGAATGTGACTTCCAAAGACGGTGTGAATTTTATGGAGAGAGAATTGACAGATTTTTCGAAATCACTCTATCTGGAAAAAGATAAAGGTGAGAAACAGGCTTTCATTTGTGAGAAAAAAAATGAGGGATTCTTAGACGCATCAAAGGTACAATATGTTGCTCGTGCCGGCAACTTTGTCCAAAAAGGATATTCTTATAAAGGAACATTGCGCATTTTAAAGGTGATGATGGGATATGATTATCTCTGGCTGAATATTCGGGTAAGGGGCGGTGCCTACGGCTGTATGAGCGGATTTGGAAGGAATGGAGATTCCTATTTTGTCTCTTACAGAGATCCGAATCTGCGGGCGACAAATGAAGTCTATGAAAAGATTCCTAAGTATTTAGAAGGCTTTTGGGCAGACGAGAGAGAGATGACAAAATATATTATTGGAACGATCAGTGAGATGGATACGCCGCTGACTCCTTGTGCAAAGGGAAGGCG
This sequence comes from Lachnospiraceae bacterium, assembly GCA_022790905.1. Taxonomy (GTDB): domain Bacteria; phylum Bacillota; class Clostridia; order Lachnospirales; family Lachnospiraceae; genus Maccoyibacter. The sequence continues at coordinate 1,756 of JAAVYC010000025.1, forward strand.
TTCTCTGATCTCTTATTTAGGTCACGTGAGCGAGGACGCTCTGAAAAAGGAGCGGGAGGAAGTTCTTTTGGCAAAAGCGGAAGATATCCGTGCGCTTGCGCCGATGATGGAAGCAATTTTAAGTGGACAAAATTTCTGTGTGATCGGAAACGAGGAAGCGCTTAGGGCAGAAAAAGATCTGTTCATGGAGTTAAAAGATTTGTATTGAGAATTTGTGAAAAGAGGAGCAAAAGAGGAGAGGGAGAAACATGAATGAGAATTTTAAATCGGGATTCGTAACGATTATTGGACGTCCAAATGTTGGAAAATCCACTCTAATGAATCATTTGATCGGGCAAAAGATTGCGATCATGTCAAAAAAGCCGCAGACCACGAGAAATCGAATTCAGACGGTATATACAGACAAGGATAAAGGGCAGATTGTCTTTTTGGACACTCCGGGCATTCATAAGGCAAAAAATAAACTCGGAGAATATATGGTCAATGTGGCCGAAAAGACTTTGAATGAAGTAGACGTGGTGCTCTGGATTGTGGAACCGAGCAATTTTATCGGGGCCGGAGAGCAGCATATTATTGAGAAATTAAATCGTATCACAACGCCAGTGATCTTAATTATCAATAAGATCGATACTGTGCAAAGAGAAAAAGTCCTGGAATATATTGACACTTACCGTAAAGTCTATGACTTTGCGGAGGTTGTGCCGTTATCTGCCCTTAGAGGACAGAATACGGATATTTTAATTGACTTGATTTTTAAATATTTGTCGTATGGACCGCAATTTTACGATGAAGATACTATTACAGATCAACCAGAGCGTCAGATTGTGGCAGAGATTATTCGCGAAAAGGCACTTCACGCTTTAGACGAGGAAATTCCCCACGGCATTGCAGTCTCCATTGACAAGATGACAAAACGAAAAGGAAAGAATATCATAGATATCGATGCGACGATTGTCTGCGAAAAGGATTCCCATAAAGGTATTATTATTGGGAAAGGCGGAAATATGCTTAAAAAAATTGGAAGTAATGCGAGATTTGAGATAGAAAGGATGCTAGATGCAAAAGTGAATCTCCAAGTCTGGGTAAAGGTGAAAAAAGATTGGAGAGACAGCGACTTTTTGATGAAAAATTTTGGATACAGGAAAAATGAGATTTAGCTGGTAATTTTTTTCTGGTATCAGGAAGAGACTTCATGGAAATTCTAATCAAAAGACCAGTACAAGGTATGGATCCTCGCTGGCGCGGCTAACCGGTTCATTGCCTGCGGGAATAGAGAAAAAGCAAGGGGGAATTTTCATGGAAGAGGAAACCTGGAAACAATTTATGAGTACAGGAAAAGTCACAGACTATCTGACCTATAAAATGATTCAGACGATGGCAGATAGTGAGCAGAAGGCAAGAGGTGCAGCGAGACATGGGGCAGAATCTGATTCTGATGGGGATGGTACTCTCAGCGATTCCCATGGGAGACTACGATAAGAGAATTACGTTACTCACGAGGGAAAGGGGAAAGATTACGGCATTTGCAAGAGGGGCGAGGCGACCGAATTCCCAGTTGCTTGCCGCGACCAATCCTTTTTCCTTCGGACAATTTGAACTGTACGAGGGCAGGAGTACATATAATGTAATGAGAGCAGATATCGCCAATTATTTTAGAGATTTGGCGCAGGATTTAGAAAAAGCCTATTATGGATTTTATTTTTTGGAGTTTGCCGATTATTATGCGGTGGAAAACGGAAATGAGAGAGAGCTCCTAAAACTCTTGTATCAGTCTCTGCGGGCTTTGGAAAGCGACGCTTACTTAAACCGACTGGTGCGCTGTATCTATGAGTTGAAAATTTTGACCATCAACGGAGAATATCCCAATATATTTTCCTGCAGAAAGTGCGGGAGGGAAGAACTTTTAAAATGGTTTTCGGCAAAATATGCCGGGACATTATGTGAAGAGTGCGGGAGCCAGAGAGAAACAGTGGAATTAGATGCGTCTACGCTCTATACGATGCAGTATATTGTCACAGCAAAAATCGAAAAACTCTATACGTTTCAAGTTTCGGATCAGGTACTTGTGACGTTAGAAAACATCTTAAAATCTTATCTGGGATTTTGTATTGACCGGAAATTTAAGTCTCTGAAAGTACTTGAGGAGTTGAAATTTCAAATATAAAAGAGTATAATGGGATAAATTCGCTTATGAAAGGATGAGTAGGAAAATGCGTGTGAAAAAACAGATTGGTGTCTGCTTAGCAGCATTGACAGTCATGTTAGTTATCGTCGGGTGTGGGACGAAAGAGGATCGAACAACCCTGCATATCAAAAGTGACGGAAAAGTTGTGGAGAATGTGACAGAAAAGTTCGACAAAGATTATTATGAGGAAAAAGAACTAAAAGATTTTGTGGACAAACAGGTTAAGAATTACATAGATGAGACTGGGAAAAAGAAAATCAAGGCCAGTGGATTTTCCGTAGACGAGGATAAAGCTTATATGACACTTAAATTTGAAGATAGCGAGGTTTATTCTGATTTCAATCAGGAAACGCTGTATACGGGAAGTGTCGTACAGGCAGTGGCGGACGATTATGATTTGCCGGAACATTTTTATGCGGTGAAAGACGGAAAAGTGCAGAAGAAAGAGACGGATAAAGATATAGAGGAAAACGATGATTATAAAGTGGTCATAACGAGCGAGAGCGTTGATGTTGCCCTTCCGGGAAAGGCTGTGTTTGTCTCTAGGATGGATGTGAAAATCAAAGACGAAAAGACCGTGTCGATTCAGAAGGAAAATGAGGATGACACATCATTGACGTATATTATTTATCAATAACGAAGGTGAGGAAAAAGTGATGGAAAAGACAATGGACAAAATTGTTGCATTGGCAAAGGCGAGAGGATTTGTATATCCTGGTTCTGAAATTTATGGGGGATTGGCGAATACTTGGGATTATGGAAATCTCGGTGTGGAATTGAAGAATAATGTAAAACAGGCGTGGTGGCAGAAATTTGTACAGGAAAATCCGTATAACGTAGGCGTGGACTGTGCGATTCTGATGAATCCTCAGACTTGGGTGGCTTCGGGTCATCTCGGCGGCTTTTCGGATCCTTTGATGGACTGTAAAGAGTGTCATGAGAGATTTCGTGCAGACAAAATTATTGAGGATTTTGCCGAGGAAAACAAAATTGAGTTGGAGGAATCTGTAGATGGATGGTCACAGGAGGCGATGAAAGATTTTATTGAGGAACATAATATTCCGTGTCCAACTTGTGGGAAACACAATTTTACAGATATCCGTCAGTTTAATCTGATGTTCAAAACCTTCCAGGGC